>DATFOL010000297.1:0-6313 GCA_035265545.1 Gemmatimonadaceae bacterium
GCGGGCAGAGCACGGTCTATCTCGTCGAGGGCACGCGCGCGCTCGCGGCGTTTGCCGTCGCCGATGCGGTGCGTCCCGAGTCGCACGAGGCGGTGCAGCGGCTTCAAAAGAGCGGCATCCGGGTCGTCATGCTCACGGGCGATGCGCGTCCCGTGGCGGACGCAGTGGGGCGCGAGCTCGGCATCGACACCGTGTACGCGCAGGTGCTCCCCGAGGAGAAGGCGGCGAAGATCAAGGAGCTGCAGGCGCGAGGCAAGAAGCGCGTCGCGATGGTGGGCGACGGCGTGAATGACGCACCCGCGTTGCTCACCTCGGACGTCGGCGTCGCGATCGGCGCGGGCACCGACGTCGCGGTCGAAGCAGGGGACATCGTGCTCGTGCGCAGCGATCCGCGCGACGTACCGCGCATCATCGCGTTGAGCCGGGCGACGTACTGGAAGATGATCCAGAACCTCTGGTGGGCGGCGGGTTACAACATCGTCGCCATTCCACTCGCGGCTGGCGTGTTGCAGCGGTGGGGGTTGGTGCTCAGCCCAGCGGTCGGCGCGGTGCTGATGTCGTTGAGCACGATCATCGTCGCCGTCAACGCTCAACTGCTGCGGCGGCTGCGGCTCTAGCGATCGCCACCGGCGGACACGCCGCCCTCGCGAGTCGGCGCCACTTCGAAGTTGAACATCCACAGTCGCTCGATGCCGCGAGCTCTGTCGTGCTTGCGCGGAGGCCTGCTGAGCGCGGCGGCTCTTAGGCGAGCGGCGAGGGGTATTCGTCTGCGTCAGTTCCGGCGTGCGACGATGTAGATGATCAACGCGGCGAGGGCGATCCAGCAGACCCAGTAGAACGCCGTTGCCCACCAGACGCGCGGCACGTCGCTCAACGCCTCGAGGCGGCGCTTGTCGTACATCCCCCAGGCGTGCATGACGAGGCCGATCGCGATGATCGGGAGCGCGTACATCGCCAACAGGTCCGCAAGCATGAGCCCGATGCCGGCGCCGAGCACGCCGGCGCCGATCGACGACGTCGTCTCCGCACGCTTCATCGATGCCGCGGTATATACATGTGCTTCCGTCATCGGTCGAGCCCTCCCTGGCGCGAGGAAATGAGCCGAGTGCTCGTGAGAATCGCGAGCAGGAACGGCGGAGCTACGGACCACGGAAGTCGTGGCGCGGCCGGAAGTTGTTCGCGAAGAACGATACGGCGATGAGCGATGAGCAGCAGGCGGGAATCTTCCCGAGCCTGCGTCGGACTTTGCCAGGACGCCGGCCCCGTTCTCGCTCGGAACGACCGTGACAGCACATGGATGCAGTGGTCGATCGCAATCGACTCTCCCGTGTATCAACTCCGTGGGCTCGCTCGCGACACGTGGCGTAGATTGCATCGGGAGCAGCCCTGGTGACGACCTTCATCCTGACGAGATCGCTCGTGTTCTTCGATTCTCCCACTGTGAGCCCGGCGCGGTCGCGCCGTGATCGCGCGATCCTCGTGGGCGTGGCTGCGGGTGTTCTGCTCTTCACGTCGGCGGCACGCGCCACCGCTCAGACCGACTATTACAACACCGACCGCGGCCGACCCGTGCAGATCGAGGACGCCTACGCCACCGAGCGATACGCGTTCGAGCTCAAGCTCGCACCGGTCCGCGCGGAGTTCGGGCAGGGTGGCGCCTCCACCTGGGGCGTGGAGCCGGAGATCGCCTACGGACTGCTGCCGCGCACGCACCTCGAGGTCGGCGTGCCGGTGCTCTTCGCCGACGCTGGCGCCGGATCACGACGGAGTGGCGTTGCCGGTCTGGAGCTCTCGCTCATGCACAACCTCAACGTCGAGACGCGCTCCCTGCCAGCGCTCGGCCTGCGCGCCGACGTGCTCGCGCCGGTCGGCACGCTCGCACCCGAGCAGACCTACGTGTCGGTGACCGGGATGATCACGAGGACCTTTCCCGCGATGCGTGTGCACCTGAACGGCCAGTACACCATCGGCGCGGCGCCGCTGCCACTCGTCCTGTCACCATCGTCCGTGGCCACGCGGCAACCCGTGTTCACGCCGCGAGCAGACGACGCCGCCATCGGCACGGCGGAAGTGAGCCGGTGGCTCACGGGGATTGCCGTGGACAAGACATTTCCCCTGCGTTCCATGCTGCTTATCGCCGACGTGTTCGCCCGCCAGCCGATCGTCGCATCGGAGGACGTCGAAGTGACGGCCGGTGCCGGGATCAGGCTCCAGGTGAGTCCCAGCGTCGCGCTGGACTTCGGCGGTGGGCACGCGTTGAACGGGGACGACCGCGAATGGCACGTCACCTTCGGCCTGGCGTACGCGTTCGCGCTCCGTGGACTGATGCCGGGAGCGGGACGATGATGCGACGCTCACCGTTCGGCCGTCACGCTCGTCTCCTTTGCGCTGCTCTGACGATTGGCATTGCGCTCGCCGCGACGCCGAGTGCCGGGTCGGCGCAATGGTCCACCACCTTCGAGCAGCACTACCTCGACGACCCGTCGAATTGGGCGTTCCGGAACAATTATCCCGCCGCCGACCGCCTGTTCAACGCCTTCGACTACGGCCACGCGATCCTCTACGAGCGGCTCTACACGCGGCCGCATGCCGATCCGTCGACGCTCGAAGAGCGCGAGTACGACTTCATCACCAAGAAGCTCCTCGTCAAGCCACCGCGCCTGCCGCTCGAGGAGGCGGCGATCGAGGTGGAGTACGCCAAGCTGGTGCCCGAGGCCAAGCAGATGTTCGACTGGGCGCACGTGCTGCACCGGCAGGTCTACGACATCCTCGCCGACGAACGGGTGCCGCTCGCGAAGAAGGACGCGCGCATCGCACGGGTCCTCGCGTACTACAAGACGCGTCCGGACCTCGCCTTCAGCTCCGTGCCCAAGACCATGGACCTGATGGAGGGCGAGTACTACGGGCGCGCCTTCCGCCTGCGCTACCCCAAGTTCAATGGACTGATCTGGGGCTATCACTGGCTGCAGGTCGGGCTCTACGAGCCGCTGCTCAAAGGCACCAGCAAAGAAGCCCGGCGCGCTGGCGTGCAGACGACCACCCGTCGGTTCTTCCAGATGCTCGAGAACGCGCCGCAGAACATGCCGCGCCTGATGCCGATGACACCGGCGATCGCGCCGACCTTCACGGCGCGCTACCCCGAGGTGGCGATCATCTTCGACAACCTGCACGGGATGCACGACGTCATCTCCGACGTCCTCGCGAGCCGTGACGTACCTCGCGATCAGAAGCGCGCCGTCATCCTGGGCGTGGCGGAACGCTACCGGGATTCGACGTCGTACGTCATGTCGCGCAAGGAATGGCTCGAGATGGCGGACATGATGGGGATCCACAACATGGGCGGACCCGCCGTGGATTTCCCGCCGGAGTTCCAGACACCCACGGTCGAGCGCGGCGCGACGATGGCCGAGGTGATGAAGAACATGGATCATGGCGCGCACACGGCGCCGGCCGCGGGCGCATCACCCAATGGCGCTCGCCCGGACTCCGCCGCCGCGGGCGGTGCGCACCAGCATGACGCGATGCCGCAAACTTCTGTTCCGCCTCCGAGCTCGGAGGTGGGCGATGAGGGGCCCGCGAATCCGTCTGCGACGCGTGCCTCGACGCCCGCAGAGCGGCCAAACGCCCGGGGCAGCACCAAGTCGACCGCGAAGCCGACCGCCAAGGCTCCGGCGAAGCGCGCCGCCAAGCCGAAGGCCAAACCCGCGAGCAAACCCACACCGAAGTCGGAGCAACCTGAGGGACACGTCCACACTCCCGGCATGCGCATGCCCTGAGGTGGCTGTTCGCGCATACCACAGGACGTGTCGGAGAGCCGCGACATGCGCGCGGTGAACTCGACCACCAACGACCGCCAGGGTGCCCGGACGCAACGGATCGTCGCCCTTTCCCGTGGCCGGGGTTCCGCATAGGATGCAGCCGTGCGACACATCGCCCCACGTCCAGCCTACCTACGAGCCGCGCCGTTCCTGCTTGCCCTTCTGAGCATGGTCTCGCTCGGTGGCGCACAGAGCGTGTCGTGCGAGATGCACGGACTGGGTGCGTCGCACAGCATCGCGACGGACGACACCGCCATAGCCGTCCACGCCGGGATGGCGGGGATGTCGCACGACAGCGGCCAGACCGGTGGAGCGAACGAACACGGCGATTGCCACTGCAGCTGCATCGGCGACTGCAGCATAGTCGCGCCCCTTGCCACCGCGCCCGTGGCGACCACGATTCGCGTCGCGCTGGTCACGCCCGAGCCGCGCCGTCCGATCGTCGGCGAGCCCACTCGCGCGCCGCCGCCCGAGCCCGACCGGCTCCTTCCCTTCGCGAACGGCCCACCCGCCTCGGCGCTGCTGTAGCTGCGCGACCCGCCGCCAACACTCGCATGCCCTGACCGGGCATGCGAACGGCGCTCAACCCGTCTCCTCATGGATGTCGAGCCGCGTCCAGCCTCACCGCTGGACCGCGGGCCATTCGCGAACGCACGCAGCAGAGGTGCGTGCCTCGCGATGGCGTTCGACCCCACGACTTCTCGAACTCCGATCCACTCGTGCGATATCTCGTCATCCCCGCCATGGCCGCTGCGCTGTTTGCGCGCGACCTCCAGGCGCAGGGCGCCAGTCCGAAGAAGGACAGCGTCCAGACCCTCCGTACCGTCAACGTCACCGCCGAAGTCGAGGACCGCTCGGCGGTCAAGCCGATCCAGCAGCTCACCCTTCCGGTCACCGTCAGCATCACTCAGCGCCGCGCCGAGGAGACGGTCAACCTCGTGGACGCCGAGGACGCGGTGAAGTACCTGCCGAGCGTGTTCCTCCGGAAGCGCAACAACGGCGACACCCAGGCCACCCTGGCCACCCGCGTGTGGGGCACGAGCTCCAGCGCGCGCAGCCTGATCTTCGCCGACGGCGTGTCGCTCACGGCGCTCATCGCCAACAACAACACCGTCGGCGGTCCGCGGTGGGGGCTCGTCTCCCCAGCAGAGGTCGAGCGCATCGACATGATGATGGGGCCCTACTCGGCGGCTTACGCCGGCAACTCGATGGGCGCGGTCATGGAGATCACCACCCGGCTGCCGCGGAAGCTCGAAGGCCAGATTCAGCAGACGCAGGCCATGCAGAGCTTCGATCTCTACGGTACCGACAAGAGCTTCATGACGACGCAGACCAGCGCGAGCGTCGGCGACCGGTTCGGGAAGTTCGCCTTCTGGGCGAGCGGCAACTACCAGAAGAGCAACAGCCAGCCGCTCAGCTACGTGACCAGCGGAACGGTCCCCACCGGCACCACGGGCGTCTATCCGGACAGCAACAAGCTGAACGCCCCGGCGAACGTGCTCGGCGCGAGCGGTCTGCTCAACACCCACATGACGAACGGCAAGATCAAGATGGCGTACGACATCACGCCGACGTTGCGGGCGTCGTACACCTTCGGGCTCTGGCGGAACGATGGAAACAGCGGCGTGCAGCCGTACATCAACGCCTCGGGGCAACCGACGTATGCGGGCCAGGCGGGATTCGCCACCGGGGCATACGACATCGACCAGCGTCATACCGCGCAGGCGTTCACACTGCGCACCGATCGAAAGAAGACCTGGGACCTGGAGCTCATCGGGTCCACCTACCGGTTCGGCTTCGATCAGCAGCGTAGCCCCGCGAGCGCTGGCGCGAATGGCACTAACTTCAGCCCCAACGGCCGGGTCGCGGTGCTCGACGGCACCGGCTGGGAGACGCTGGACCTCAAGGGCACCTGGAAGCCGTTCGGGCAGATCTCGCAGCACACGCTGAGCTCGGGGGTGCACTTCGAGCATTACTCGCTCAAGAACACGACCTTCAACACCTCCGACTGGACCAATGGCAGCAGCCGCACCGGCGTGTTCACCGAGGGCGACGGAAAGACGGAGACGAAGGCGCTCTGGCTGCAGGACGCCTGGTACATCACCCCCGATCTCAAGCTCACCTTCGGCGGTCGCTACGAGGACTGGCGCGGGTACGACGGCCTGAACGTCAACAGCGACACGACCGTCGTACAGCCTACCGTCGAGGGGCAGAAGTTCTCGCCCAAGGGGTTGCTCACCTGGAACGCGTCCGAGCGCTGGTCGTTTACCGCGGCGTGGGCCAAGGCGTACCGGTTCGCGACGGCAGCGGAGCTCTACCAGCTGGTCTCCACCGGCACGACCTTCACCTCGCCCAACCCGAACCTCAAGCCGGACAACGTCACCTCGGCCGAGCTCCGCGTCGAGCGCAAGTTCCAGCGCGCACGGGCGCAGCTCTCGCTGTTCCAGGACGACGTGCACGACGCGATCATCTCGCAGTTCAACACGCTCAACGGC
>DATFOL010000298.1:0-16896 GCA_035265545.1 Gemmatimonadaceae bacterium
GCCTGGGCCGTGCCGAGCGACGGCTGCACGAGGCGGTGCAAGCGGTCGGCATCCCCGTCTTGAGCACCTGGCTCGCGCACGACTTGCTCGAGGAAGCGCATCCGCTCTACGTCGGCCGTCCCGGACCCGTCGCGCCGAGAGGAGCGAACTTCGCGCTCCAGAACAGCGATTTCATGCTCGCGGTCGGAGCGCGACTCGATCTGGTGGTGACCGGCTATGCTCCCGGCAATTTCGCGCGAGCCGCTCGGAAGGTGATGGTCGATGTCGATCCGGCCGAGCTGCGGAAGATGGGCGACACGATCCACGTGCCCATCCTTGCCGACGCCTGCGCGTTCCTCGGCGAGCTGCTGCGACAGCGAGAGACCATCCAGCTTCGCGACCGCACCAAATGGCTCGCACGATGCCTGGAGTGGAAGACGAAATACCCCGTCGTGCTCGATGAGTATCGCAATCTCCCCGACCGTGTGAGCACCTATGTGCTCGCCGACGTGCTGTCGGACGTCACCCAGCCCGACGATCTGATCGTTTCGGGCAGCTCGGGAGCAGGGATCGAGGTGTTCCTCCTCGCCTATCGCGTGCGCGCCGGTCAGCGCGTGATGCTCACCACGGCGCTCGGCGCGATGGGATACGGACTGCCGGCCAGCATCGGGGCGTGCCTTGCCGGAGGACGACGCCGCACGGTCCTCGTCGACGGAGATGGCGGACTCCAGCTCAACATCCAGGAGCTCGAGACGATCCGTCGCCTTGCGCTCCCGATCAAGCTCTTCGTTCTCAGCAACGAAGGATACGCATCGATTCGGACCTCGCAGCAGCGCTATTTCGGGCGGTTGACAGGCGCGGACACCAGTAGCGGCGTGTCCCTTCCGTCTCTCCAGAAGGTCGTCGAGGCCTACGGCCTCACGTACTCGCGCATCGAGAACCAGCACGACCTCGCCGCGCAGGTCGAGCGCGTGCTCGACTTTCCTGGCCCGATCGTCTGCGAGGTGATGACACCGGTGGACGAGCCACGTGCCCCGAGCCTCTCCTCCACGCGACGTCCGGATGGGTCCATGGTGTCCAAGCCGCTCGAGGATCTCTGGCCTTTCCTCGATCGCGAGGAGTTCCTGGCGAACATGATCGTCCCCGCGCTGCCCGAGTGACCGCGCCGCATCGTGATCCTCCGCTGCGTGCACTGCTCGTCGGCCTCGGCTCGATCGGCCAGCGGCATGCGCGCAATCTTCGGACGCTGCTCGGCACGGACGTCGAGCTGATCGCCTACCGCGCCCGGGGGCTGTCGCATGTGATCGCCGACGGCGGGGTTGCCGATCAGCAGGACACGGTGGCCGATCGACTCGCCATCTGCGAGCTCACGAATCTGGACGAGGCGATCGCTCGACGCCCGCACGTCGCGTTCGTCTGCAATCCGACGCGTCTCCATCTGCCCGTCGCGCAACGCCTCGCCGAGGCGGGATGTCATCTCTTCATCGAGAAGCCGGTCTCCGACACGCTCCACGGAGTGGACGACCTCGCGCGTACGGTCCAAGACCGGGACCTCGTTGCGGTGGTGGGATGCCAGCTTCGCTTTCATCCACTACTGCGTCGCGTGCACGCGCTCCTCAACGAGCGCGCCATCGGACGAGTCATCGCGGCGCGTGTCGCCGTAGGCGAGTTTTTGCCCGGCTGGCACCCCTACGAGGACTACCGGACGTCATATGCGGCTCGGCGTGACCTCGGCGGGGGCGTGATCCTCACGTTGATCCATGAGCTCGACTACGCGTTCTGGTGGTTCGGAGCGCCGCGGAAGCTGTTCGCGGTCGGTGGCCACCTGAGCGATCTCGAAGTGGACGTGGAGGATACCGCGAGCATTCTGATGGACTGCGGTACGGACGCCCGGGCGCTCCCCGTGCACGTGCAGATGGACTTCCTTCAGCGTCCGCCCACGCGCAGCTGCGAGATCATCGGCTCCGCCGGCAAGATCGCGGTCGATCTCGTCGGCGCCACGCTCCGCCGCTACGACGCCGAGGGCAAGCTCGTCGAGGAGCTCGCGGCGACCGACGTCGAACGCAATCGACTGTTCCTCGACGAGCTGACGCACTTCCTCGCCTGCGTGCGCCGTCGCGAGCAGCCTCTCGTCCCGCTCGCTGACGGAATCGCGACGCTGCGAATCGCCCTTGCCGCGCTGGACGCGATCAAGACTGGCCGACTCGCGACGACCGCATGAGCACACGAGCCGAGCTGTTCGCGCGGTTCGACCTCTCTGGGCGCGTCGCCGTGATCACCGGCGGCGCCGGGCTCCTGGGACCACGGCATGCGAATGCCATAGCGAGCGCGGGAGGCATTCCGGTCCTCGTCGATCTGCACCGCGACCGAGCGGAGTCACAAGCCGCGGAACTGGAGCGCACGCACGGCGTGCCGGCGATCGGTCTCGGTGTCGACATCACCAGTCCGAGCGCCGTCGAGGCGATGCTCGCGGATGTCCTGGCGCGGCATGGACGGGTCGACATCCTCGTGAACAATGCCGCCAACAATCCGAAGGTCGAGGACGCGGCGAACGTAGCCTTCTCGCGGCTGGAGAACTTTCCACTGCGACAATGGGAGGCGGATGTCGCCGTCGGGCTAACGGGAGCGTTCCTCTGCAGTCAGATCGTCGGGCGGGAGCTTGCCCGGCGCGGGCGCGGCTCGATCGTCAACATCTCGTCCGAGTACGGCATGATCGCGCCCGACCAGCGGCTGTATCGGCAGGAGGGTTTGCCGGAGGAGCAGCAGCCGGTGAAGCCAGTGACGTACTCCGTGGTGAAGGCAGGGCTCATGGGGCTCACGTCCTACCTCGCCACCTACTGGGCCACTCGTGGTGTCCGGTGCAACACGTTGACCGTGGGTGGCGTGTTCAACGGTCAGCCGGAATCGTTCGTCGCCCGGGCGGCGTCTCGCATCCCGATGGAGCGCATGGCGAACCCGGACGAGTACGAGGGCGCGATCGTCTTTCTCTGCAGCGACGCCTCGTCGTTCATGACCGGTGCGAACCTCGTAGTGGACGGAGGAAAGACGTGCTGGTGAACGGGGACGTGACCCAGGAACTGGACGCCCTGCTCTCCGAGTCGGTGGCGGACGCGGTACGACGCGAGCGGACGACATTCGACTCGACCGCACAGGGCAGGGAAGGGATCGTGCTGGTGGGCATCGGAGGCCTCGGCCGTCGAGTGCTGCGCGCATTGCGATCCAGTGGCATCGAGCCGCTGGCGCTGGCCGACAACGGCGCTCGGGTGCAAGGCACGAGCGTCGAAGGCCACGAGGTGCTGTCGGTGACGGAAGCCGTTCGCCGACATGGTGAGCGCGCGACGTTCGTGGTCACCATCTGGGGCGCCGGGAGTACGCATCGGTTCGCACAGAGCAGGGCACAGCTCGAGGCGCTGGGCGTGCGGGCCGTGAGCGCCTTTCCTCCACTCCTGTGGAAGTACCCGACGGGCGCCCTGCCGCACTACTGTCAGGACTTGCCGCATCTGGTGCTCGCGCAGCGCGAGCAGGTGCAGCGTGGGCTCGGCGTCTGGTCCGACGAGAGCTCACGTCGCGAGTACCTGTCGCAGGTGCGGCTTCGCCTGCTCGCGGATTTCGACGGGCTGGCCCACCCTGTCGAACACCCTCAGTACTTTCCGACCGACCTGTTCGAGTACGGTCCTGCCGAGTGCTTCGTCGACTGCGGCGCTTACGATGGTGACACCATTCGCACGCTGCTCGAGCGACATGGCAGCGCCGTCGAGCGGATCATTGCCCTCGAGCCCGACCCGGTGAACGTCGCCGTGCTCGAGCGGTACGTGTCGACGCTGCGCGTACCGTCCGGCATCAGAGTGCTCCCGCTTGCCGCTGGGGCTGCGCACGGTCGTGCCTACATCGAGACGACCGGCACGGCGAGCTCGGCGCTCACGTCCGACGCCTTGGAGGGCACGGCCGCGATCGACCTCGCGCCGCTGGACGAGCTTCTGGAGCACGAACGTCCGACCTTTCTCAAGATGGACATCGAAGGCGCCGAGCCGGAGGCGCTCCGTGGCGCGCGTGAGACGATCGTGAAGCACCGGCCCGTGCTGGCGATCTGCGTCTATCACGCGCAGGACCATCTCTGGAGCATTCCGCTGACCCTGCGCGAGTGGTGCGACGAGTACGACTTCTATCTGCGTCCCCACAACGAGGAAGGATGGGATCTCGTCTGCTACGGCGTCCCTCGGGAACGCTCGCTGGTGCATCCGAGGACGGCATGACCGCGACACGAAACGGCGCCCGTGCGTGCCCCGTCTGCGGCGGCAGCGCCCGAGAGCGCATCTTCCGCCAACAGTTCGCCGAGGTCGAAGCGGTCACGATCGTCAAGGGCTATGACGTGGTGGTGTGCCGCGACTGCGGCGCCGGTTTCGCGGACGACATCCCGGATCAGTCGGCGTTCGACCGCTACTATCGCGACCTCTCGAAGTACGAGTACCACCAGCGCGATGGCGCCGAGTCCGACTTCGACCGGCGGCGACTCGCCATCATCGCCGACATCATCGCGCCGTTCATTCCGCGCACCGACGCGCGCATCCTCGACGTGGGATGCGCCACGGGTCGTCTCCTCGCGTTGCTGCGCGACAAGGGGTTCCCGAACGTCCACGGACTCGACCCGTCGCCGAGTTGCGCGGCGGCGGCGGGGCGGCTCTACGACATCCCCGTGCGTACCACGACCTTATCGCATCTCCACGAGAGCGGCGAGACGTTCGACGTCGTCATCCTGGTGGGCGTGCTGGAGCACATCAACGATCTCGACACGGCACTGCGAGAGGTGCACGACGTACTCTCCCCGCAGGGGATCGTGTACGTGGAAGTGCCGGACGCGCTGGCGTTCACCGACTGGCCGAATGCACCGTTTCAGGATTTCAGCACCGAGCACATCAACTTCTTCTCTCCGGTCTCGCTCGGGAACCTGATGGCACGGCATGGCTTCGTGACGCGATTCTCCGAGCAGAACGCACGGGAACAGAGCTATCGCACGACGATGTCGAACGTCTCGGCAGTGTTTCAGAAGAACGCCGACGCACCGACGGTGACGACCTTCGACGACGGTACGGAAGACGCGCTGCGCCGGTACGTCGAGTCCTGTCGTGTGGTCGAGGATACCCTGAAGAGCCGAGTCGCCGAGCTGACTGACAGCGGGCGGGCCGTCATCGTCTGGGGAGTAGGCACCCACACGGGGCGGCTGATGCAGACGAGCCGTCTCCCCGAGGCGAACATCGTTGCGTTCGTCGAGTCGAACGTGCGCTATCAGGGCCGCACGCTGCACGGGGTGCCGATCATCGCGCCGGAGGCACTGCGAGGACATCCCGAGCCGATCCTGATCTCCTCACGCGTCTTCCAGCACGAGATCGCGAAGCAGATTCGTCACGACCTCGGGCTCGAGAACGAGATCATCACGCTGTACGAGATCTGAGCCGATGCCGCGATGGTCGTGCGTCGCCAGATCGGCGCGTCGAGGATAGCGCGGTGCCCCCCATCGATCCCGCTGACCTCGAAGCGGTCCTGGAAGAGGGACGCCCCGACCTCGAGGACATCCGCGGGCAGCACTTGCTCGTCACCGGCGCGACGGGCTTCGTCGGTTCCTGGTTGCTCGAGACCGCTGCCTACGCGAATCGCGTGACTGGTTTGGGGATCCGCGTCACCGCGCTCGTGGCCCCAGGCGTCGATCTGCGCACGGAGGCACCGCACCTCCTGGCCCTCGACGGCGTGACCTTCATCGAAGGAGACGTCTGCACGATCGATCGCCCCGACATGGTCGCGAAACACCCCGAGCTGGGCGCGATCGACTCGGTAATCCATGCGGCGATCGCCGTAGACGCCGCGACGATCGGTCGCAATCCGATGCCCACTCTGGACTCTGCCGTGGAGGGTACTCGGCGCACGCTCGCTCTGGCCCAGGCAAGTGGAGCGCGCCGCTTCCTGTTCCTCAGCTCCGGCGCCGTTTATGGTCAGGCTCCGCCGGGCCTCGAGCACTTCGCCGAGAGCTATCGCGGCGCACCTGATCCCACGGATCCGGCACAGGTCTATGCGGAGGGAAAGCGGATCGGCGAGATGATGTGCGCGTGCGTCACCCGGGCGTACGGCATGGAGACGGTCATCGCACGCCTCTTCGCGTTCGTCGGTCCTCACCTGCGCCTCGATCGCCACTACGCTGTCGGCAACTTCATGCGAGACGCGCTGTCCGGCCAGCCGATCGTGGTGAAGAGTGACGGTACGGCCATACGCTCGTACCTGTACGCCGGCGACATGGCTACCTGGCTATGGGCGCTCCTTCGGCGCGGCGAGTCGGGCCGCGCCTATAATGTCGGCTCATCCCGCGCCGTGAGCATCGCCCAGCTGGCCGCGCAGGTGGCGGAGTTGGCGGATCCGCCGGTGCCGGTGCAGATCCAGGGTGTCGCTGCGGAGGATGCACCTCGCAATCGCTACCTTCCCGACCTGACCCTCGTCAAGGAATCGCTCGCCGTTCGAGAGACCGTCTCTCTCGAGGATGCTCTCGCTCGCACGATGCGATGGCATCGGCGGCACGCGTGAGCATCGTGGCCAGGCACCCGATCGTGGCCGACGACCTCGAGCGGCTCGCCGCCGAGCCGCTCCCGTGGGAGTCGCTGCGCGGCGGGACGATCCTCGTCACGGGAGGTGCGGGACTCGTCGCATCCTATCTGGTCGAGGCGGTGCTTCGGAAGAACGAAGAGTGGCGACAGCAACGAGCCCGGGTAATCGTAACCGCACGCAATGGCGACGCCGCTCGCGCAAGGTTCAGCGCTTACTCAGATCGGACGGACCTCGAGATCGTCGAGCACGACGCGGCTCTGCCATTGCCGGAGCTGGGCCCGATTCGATTTCTCGTGCATGCCGCGGGACAGGCGTCTCCCACGCTCTTCGGCCGCGACCCCGTTGGCACCTACGCTCCGAACGTGCTCGGTACCCATCATCTGCTCGAGCGTGCTTCTCGCGATCGCGCGTCGGGCATGTTGTTCCTCAGCAGCGGGGCGGTTCACGGTGCTCTCGGACCCGAGGTCGTATCCGTGCGAGAGGATGTCTATGGCGTCGTCGATCCACTGGATCCGCGCTCCAGCTACGCCGAGTCGAAGCGGATGGGTGAGACGATCTGCCGGAGCTGGTTCGTTCAGCGCGGCGTACCGGTGCGCATGGCGCGTCTGGGGCACACGTACGGACCGGGAATGCGACGCTCGGACGAGCGCGCGTTCGCGCAGTTCGTGTTCGATGTGCTCGATGGTCGGGACATCGTGCTCAACAGCGATGGCTCGGCTCAGCGCCCCTACTGCTACCTGCGCGATGCCACCTCCGCGCTGCTTCGGCTCCTGCTGGCCGGTGAGGACGGCGAGGCGTATCTCGTGGCGAATCCGGATGCCTCGTGCTCGATCCGCGAGCTCGCCGAGTTGATCGCCGGACTGGATCCCGATGGTCGCGTCACGGTGCGCCACGCCTCTGGTCCACCTCCAGCGAGCTACGTCCCGAATCGCGATCCTTTCCGGCCCGTGGACATCTCGAAGATTCGTGCGCTCGGCTGGGAGCCCACCACAGGGCTGCGGGAAGGTTTCACGCGAACACTCGAGAGCTACCGATGACCGATCGATCGTCCCTCGTCGACCTCCGCGAGCAGTATCGACGGGGTGAGCTCGACAAGCACGAACTCTCTCGCAGACTGAGCGCGCATCACGCGACCCTGGTGGAGCACGCCGAGTTGCTCGCCGGAACGGACATCGCGCGAATCGAGATCTCACCCTCCGAGGTGTCGTTCGTGTCACGCTTCGGCGGTGCGCGGTTTCCGTGCGACCCCCGTGATCGCGGCCTGCCGCCAGTCGTCGCGCTCGACTTCTGCAGCTACGAGCCCACGGACTTCGCCATGGTGCGGCAGCTCGTGGCGCCGGGCGGGACCTTCGTCGATCTCGGTGCCAACATCGGGTGGTACACTGTGCACGTGGCCCTCGGCGATCCGAGCGCGCGCGTGCTGGCGGTCGAGCCGATCCCGGCGTCGTACCGATGGCTCACCCAGGCCGTCGCGCGCAATTCGCTCGCCAACGTGACGACGCTGAACGCCGGAGTCGCGGCGGAGCCCGGCGAGATAGAGCTGTGGCTCGACACCGGAATCTCCGGCGCCGCATCCTCGGCCCCATCATCCGGCACGGAGGGTCTCGAGCGCTTGACGTGTCCAGCAGTCACGATCGACGATCTCGTGACGACTCACGACGTCGTTGCGAGCTTCATCAAGATCGACATCGAGGGCGCCGAGCTGTTCGCACTGCAGGGTGCGGAGCGCGTGCTCTCCGAGCAACGGCCGATCGTATTCGCCGAGATGCTGCGCAAGTTGACGCGTCCCTTCGGCTACCATCCGAACGACATCATCGCCTTGATGCATCGGCATGGCTACCGGTGCTATCACGCCGTCGGCACGACGCTGGTCAACTTCACCGCCATGACAGAGGAGACGACGGAGACCAACTTCTATTTCCTGCACCCCGACGCACACGGACCGATGCTCGCACGACTCGTCGACGAGCGCGCCGGCTAGAAGTTCAGTCGCTCGGCTTCGAACACGAGCGGACGGTTCTTGACGTAGGTATAGATCGCACCGACGTATTCGCCGACGACGCCGATGAAGATCAGTTGGATCGCCGACAGCAGGAAGAAGCCGATCACGAGCGGCGCGATGCCCAGCGTGAAGCTCTGCCACCAGATCAGCTTCGCGATGAGGTAGCACAGCCCGACGAACATGCTCAGCAGGGCCGTTGCCACGCCCGTGAGCGTCGCGATGCGGAGCGGGACCTTGCTGTGAGTCACGATTCCCTGAAGCGCGACGTCGAAGAGCTGGTACGTGCTGATCTTGCTCTTCCCCTGTGCGCGCTTCGCCTGCCGATACGGGATTCGCACGACGGGATAGCCGATCTCGGCCACCAGGCCACGGAGAAACGGGTAGGGGTCGGCGATGCGCCGCATCGCGAGGATCACTCGCCGGTCGAAGATGCCATAGCCCAGCGCCTGATGAACGACCTCGACGTCGGCGACGCTCGCAAGGAGCCTGTAATACGCATCGCGTATCCGATACATCAACCAGCTCTCGGCACTTTCGTTCTTCACGCCCAGTGCGACCTTCGCACCCGCTTCCCACGCCGCGATGAACTGAGGGATGAGCTCCGGCGGATCCTGAAAGTCCGCTGCCATGCCGATGACGGCATCCCCCTCGGCCTGCAACAGCCCGTGCACGGGTGAACGCACCGGACCGAAGTTGCGGGTGTTCAGGATCACCTTGACGTTTGGATCCTCAGCCGCGATGGCGCGCAGGATGTCAGGCGTCCCGTCCTTCGAACCGTTGTCGATGAAGAGGTGCTCGTAGCGGTACTGAGGAAGGGCGGCGAATTCGCCCTTCACCGCGAGGTAGAGCGCGCGTACGTTCGGCTCCTCGTTGTAGCACGGAGTGACGACGGTGATGAGCGGAGAGGGCATGACGATCAGTGAAGGGAAGAGATGCGCACTACCGGTTGCTCGATCAGGGACGGCCCAGGGGAGTCGACGGAGTCGCGCCGAGTATTCCTTGATGGTGGCGTCGGAAGCCCAGCACTGCGAGAGGGAGCGCCAGACACAGCACGAGTAGAACGTACGTCACGATCGTCCCGATCGTGGATGCCCGCGTCGCGACGAGAAGCGTCCCGCTCGTGACGCCGATCGCGCCCGCGAGGGCCATCTCCATGAGCGGCTCCTCGCGCCATGCGCGAAGGTAGCTGCCGAGCGCCTGGATCAGCAGCCAGCCGAGGTTTCCTGCTCCGAGCAGCGCGATACCAAGCGGCGACATCGCGCGCGAGGCGAGGGACGGCGCCACGACGCCAAGGAGACTGATGACCGCAGTGGCCCCCGCGACTCCCACGACGAGCACGACAGCGGCCTGCAGGGTCGCCGACCGCGCAAGGTGTCGAAGCTCCGCGCGCGCTCCGCTGGCGAGCAACGCACCGTAGCGCGGATAGCGAGCCGACAGCCAGGAGCTGGCGAGAGTCAGCGGCGCGGTGGCGATTGCGAGGCTCATTCCCACCACACCCGCCGCGGCGGGACCGTGCGTGACGAGCATGATCGGAGTCAGCGCCTGTGGCGCGGCCCACCAGGCGAGCCAGCTCGCGCCAGTGCGCCACTGCGCGCGTCCGAGCCCGACATGGACATCGGTGGGTACGTCGAGCGCGCGCCGAGCCATCGACAGGAGACCCGGGTACACACGGGCCAGCCAGACTCCCGCGACGCTCAGCCACAGGATGGCGAACGCTGCGACGCCCCATAGCGCGCCCCACCGCGGCAGCACGAGCCAGAACACCATCAGCGATAGCGTGACCTGCGCGAGTCGCATTCGCTGCACGCTGAGGAGCCGGCCGCACCCCTCGATCGTGCACAACAAGGGGATCAGTGGGAGATAGGCCGCCGTGCAGCCAATCGTCACGAGCCACGGCATCAACGGCGCAGGCTGAATGGAACCTCCGCGCACCTGTAATAGCCATGCGCCAGCCATGCCGCCCACTACCAGTAACACTGCGGCGACGCGGAGGTACCATCGGCGACTCTCTCTGAGCAGCGCGTGGATCCGCTGCTGTGCCGCGGCATCGCCGACAAGCCTTCCACGCACGTCCCACGAAATCAGTGGTGACTCGTGACTCGCGAACTGCACCAGCATCCCGCCGACGCCAAGCTCCATGAGCTGCGTCAATGCCTGCACGTTCCAGAAGATGAAATAGAACCCCTGTTCGTCGAGCGGGCGCCGCGTCGCCACGAGCCAGAGCGTGACCGGAGCACCGATCAGAGCGACGAGCCGTGTCGTCAACACCAGGGCGACGCTCCGGTCGAATGACCGCGGCGTCACCGCCGTATCCACGGCGTCAACCCCAACCGCAACAGCTCCCCATCCCTCACCTCCATCACCTGCCCCGGATACGCCGCTTCGATCGCCGCCCGCCCCTCCTTCGTCAGCAACCGCGCCGCCAGCACCACCGGCTGCCCCTGCAGATACGGATCGTTCCGCACCAGATCCCGACCGTACCAGATCGAATCTCCGTACACCAACACCACCCGCGCCGGTCTGCTGGCCAGGTGCCGGTACGCCGCCGCGTACGGCCGGATGAAGCGCTCCCCCTGCCAGAACCTCAACGGCACCTGCACCAGCAGCGCGATCGCGAATGACCCCACCAGCAGCCTCTGCGCCCGAGGCGCTCCCACCGCCGCGACGAGTGACGGAGCACCCGCCGCCGCGAGCAGCGCCAGGCTTCCGAGCACTTGGTAAGCGTAGCGATATCCCCAGCCGTGACCCTGCGTCAGTGGGAAGAAGAAGTAGAAGCCGAGCGTGAGCAGCACGCCGAAGGCCAGATCGCCCAGCAGTGGTTCGAGGCGTCGCGCGCGTACGAGGCCGACGACCGCGAGCGCGCCGAACAGCGGCGCGTGCCAGGTGAAGAGCAGGGAGAGGTTCACCGTCTGCAGCCACACCCCGATCGCGTTCGGCAAGGCGAACATGGTCAGCAGACCAGCGGATCCTGGTCGCGCCCACGGGTTTGCCATCCGGAGCCAAGACAGCCAGAGCACGCTGGCCGCCCCGTACACCAACGCCGCGGCGCCGAGCCGCGCCCACCGCCGCTCGCGCAGCAAACGAATCAGGAACGGCGCCACGAACAGCGCGTGCGGAACCGGGTTGTGAAGCCCGAGCGCCAAGGCGCCGACGCCGAGCGCGAGCCCCCACGACCGCGCATCGCCCCGCTGGTAGAGCCAGAGCCAGAGGAGGTTCAGCGCCAGGTGCGCCGGCATCGAATAGCCGGTGCCCGACGTCATCAGGACCTCGCTCGACGTCACCAGGAACCCGATCGCCAGCCAGGGACGGAGCCCTTCCTCGGGCCAGATCCGGCGCGCGACCGAAGCGAGCAGCACGACCGACAGTGCCGCGAGCAGCGGGTTGAGCACCACGCCGAGCCCCGTCATCAGGAACGGCGTCTTCAGGAGCGCATAGCCTGGCAGATACTCCGAGAGCCAGCCGCCGCCGAGTCCCCGGTGCGCCGTGAACACCGGCGCCATCGCGTCGGCGTACGGCTGCCAGGCGGCGGGCAGCTCGGCCTTGAGCTCCCCACGGGCGACGATGCGCGACTGGAAGTCGGTCGTGAACTCGTCCATCGTGAGCAACACGGCGTGGTGCACCCGATACCACGTTGCCAACGCGACCACGCCCATCAGTGTCGCCACCACCGCGACGGCGAGCCGGCTCGGTGGCCCGAGTCGCTCGAGGTGCGTCTCCCGCACGGACACGGGTGCGCGTCGGCCGAACGCCAGCGCCGCGGCCAGCGTCCACCCGAGCAGCAGGATCAGCGGTAGCGCCTCGTGGAAGGCGTAGAGCCGGAAGAAGACGTTCACCGGCCCGGGGAACACCAGCCCCCACGCGAACATCTGCTGCCGCGCGATCAACCCGAACACGGCGATCAGCAGCGTGATCACCAACCCCACGCCCACCAACCGTCGCGCACCCGTCGGGTCACTCTGAATTGGCTCGGCGCGGCCGGCCGCCGAGGGGTCTTCGATCATGTCGAGCGGAATCGGGGGGATGAGCCGGCGGCGTGCCGTCCGCGGACGTGTGATCGTCCAGGTGCTAATCCGGTCGAGCCCGCGGGTACTTGCTAGCCAGAGACGCACCAGCCCGAGCGAGGCAATCGAAACGACTGAAACGGGCACGACGGCTCGGTGCATGCCATTCCACGCCCGGACCGTGGCGCTCCGGTACGGTTCGCCATATTACCCGCACGCTGATCTGGACCCCTGCCGATCGACGAGTCCGTGACCAACGCGCCGCCCGCAACGACCCCACCAGAGATCGCCGACACGCCGCGCGGTGCGATGGCCTTCGTCGAGGGCCTGCTCGCCGTCGCCGTCGCCAGCCTGCTGTCCTGGTACCTGCGCGACGAGCTGGTCGCGACGCGTCTGCTGCTGTTCTGGGTCGCGAGCGCGTACGCGGCCTGGCGCGGAGGGCTCTGGCCGGCACTGGTTGCGTCCCTGCTCGGCGTCGTCCTGGCCAACTACACGACGACCCAGCCATTCGGCGCCTTCACCCGCCCAACGACATCGGAAGTCTTTTCGGCCGCGGTCTTCGTCTTCGTGAATGGACTGCTCGGCGCGACCATCGACCGGCTGCGCCACGCCCGCGCCGCAGCCGAGGAGGCTGCGCGGCAGCTCGAGGTGGCCGGAGTGCAGCTGCAGGACCAGGCGGCCGAGCTCGAGTATCAGCTCGAGGAGAGCCAGGTGATGGCCGAAGAGCTCGAGCAGTCGAACGCGCAGCTCGGAGAGCTGTCCGCCGAGAACGAGCACGGCCGGGCCCAGCTCGAGCAGGCCGCGCACGGCATGAGCGACGCCATGCTCGTCTTCGACGCGAGCTGGCGGCTGGTATTCGGCAACGCTGCGGCGGCGAGCCTGTTGAAGCGAGTGGGCAAGGACGTGCGCGCCCTGCAGGGCCGCATCGTGTGGGATGATCTTCCGTTGCTCGCCGCCGAGGAGATCCAGTCCGTGCTGCGCGGCGCTGCCCTCGAGAAGCGGGTCGTCGAGCAGGATCTGCGCTACGAGCCGGCCGATCTCTGGATCCACGTGCGCGGCGTTCCCACCGCCGACGGGGGCCTCGCCACGTTCATTCAGGACCGAACCGCCGCGAGGAGCGCGGAGATCGCTCGCGAACGCATCGACCAGCGGTATCGCGCCCTCGTCGAGGCGAGCACCGTGATGGTGTGGACGGCCGACCCGAGCGGCGCCGTGGAGGACATGCCGGCCCTGCGCGAGCTGACGGGCCAGAGTCCGCAGGAAGTGCGCGGTTCGGGCTGGCTCGACGCGATCCATCCGGCCGATCGTAACGGGGTGCGCGCGCGTTGGTCCGCGGCCATCGCGTCGGGCTACGTCTACGAAGGGGACTTCCGGCTTCGCCTCGGCGACGGCACGCATCGTTGGCTCCACTCTCGCGCCGTGCCGATCCGGAGCGACGGCCGCATCGTCGAGTGGGTCGGGGTGTTCGAGGATACCCACGAGGCGCACGTGGAGGCCGAGCGTCGCGCCGCGGTGGAAAACTCGCTCAGCGTGCTCGGCTCCTCGCTCGACTACGAGTGGACGCTCGCTGCGCTCACCCGGCTCGTCGTCCCCGCGCTGGGCGACTACTGCAGCGTGGACCTCGTCGAGCCCGACGGCAGCATCCGCCGCGTGTCGACGACGCACGTCGATCCCGAGAAGGAAGAGCTCGTGCGGGTGATGTGGGCGCGGTATCCGTACGACCCGGCGGAGCGATTTGGCGTTCCCGAGGTCGTTCGCACCGGCCAGCCTCAGGTGAGCGTCTCGATCGATCCCGCCGCGACCGCCGCTTTCGCTCGCGACCCGGAGCACGCGTCGATGCTCGCGCGGCTGGCTCCGCGCTCGTACGCCTGCATTCCGATGACCGCGCGCGGCCACACCTTCGGCGCCCTGTCGCTCGTCTACTCGGATTCGGGCCGCCGCTACGACGAGGCCGACCTCAACGCGGCGCAGGAGATCGCCGCGCGCGCCGCGAGCGCGATCGACAACGCGCGCCTCTACGCGGCGGCCCAGGCGGCGAACCGCGCGAAGAGCGAGTTCCTCGCCACGATGAGCCACGAGCTGCGCACCCCGCTCAACGCGATCGCCGGCTACGCCGAGCTGTTGGCGATGGGCGTGCGCGGGCCGGTCAACGAGGAGCAGCTCCGGGATCTGTCGCGCATCCAGCAGAACCAGCAGCACCTGCTCGAGATCATCACCGACATCCTCAACTTCAGCCGCATCGAGGCGGGCCGGGTGCGGTACGTCCTCGCGGCCGTCCCCGTGCGCGACGTGCTCGCGCGCATGGAGGGGATGATCGAGCCGCAGGCACGCGCGCGATCGATCGAATACCGGTGCGAGAACGTCGCCGACGGCGTCGCCGTCGTCGCCGATCGCGAGAAGCTGGAGCAGGTGCTCATCAACCTGCTCGGCAACGCGGTGAAGTTCACGCCGTCGGGCGGGCGCATCACGCTCTCCGCCGACACCGACGGCGATCGCGTCCGGCTCCACGTGCGCGACACGGGGATCGGCATCGAGCCCGAGCACGTCGGATCGATCTTCGAGCCGTTCGTCCAGCTCGAGCCGGCCCTCACGCGCACCGCCGAAGGGGCGGGACTGGGGCTCGCCATCAGCCGCGAGCTGGCGCGCGGAATGGGCGGGGAGCTCGGCGTCACGAGCTCCCCCGGCGCCGGCTCGACCTTTACGGTCGAGCTACCGCGCGCCGCGGCAGGGGACCAGCTCGTCGGGTAGGGGCTCGCCGCCGGCAAACACTTCCTTCGCCCGGCGCAGCGACTGCACCAGCGCCTCCACGTCGCGCTCGTCGTTGTAGACGTAGAACGAGGCACGCGCCGTGGCCGACACGCCCAACCAGCGCATCAGCGGCTGAGCGCAATGCTGTCCGGCGCGAATGCACACGCCGTCCTGATCGAAGATCGTCGCCAGGTCGTGCGGATGGATCCCCGCCACGGTGAAGCTCACCACGCCGCTCCGCTCGGAGGGCGGCGGACCGTAGAGGCACACGCCGTCCACCTCGCGCAGCCGCTGCATCGTCAGGCGCACCAGGGTCCGCTCGTGCTCGAGCACCGCGTCCAGCCCGATGCCGTCGAGGTAGTCGCACGCGGCGGCCAGGCCCACGGCGTCGCCGACGTTCGGCGTGCCCGCTTCGAACTTGTGCGGCAGCACGTTCCAGGTGCTTTCCTCCTCGCGCACGAACTCGATCATGTCGCCGCCGAACTGATAGGGCGGCATCGCCTCGAGGATCGGGCGACGGCCGAGCAGGCCGCCGATGCCCATCGGCCCACACATCTTGTGGCCGCTGAACGCGTAGAAGTCCACGTCGAGTGTGTCGAAGCCGACGCGCAGATGTGGTGCGCCCTGCGCGCCATCACATACGACGAGGGCACCGACCGAGCGCGCGATCGCCGCGATCTCGTTCACCGGGTTGAGGGTGCCGAGCGCGTTGGAGACATGATTGAACGCCACGACCTTCGTGCGCGGGCCGACCATCGCGCGCAGCGCCTCGAGGTCCACGTGGTGATCGCTGGTCAGCGGGCACACCAGGAACCGCGCGCGCCGGGCCAGCGCGAGCTGCTGCCACGGGACGAAGTTCGCGTGATGCTCGAGCGCCGTGACGACGATCTCGTCGCCCTCCTGCACGTTCGCATGCCCCCACGCCGTGGCGACGAGGTTGAGCGACTCGGTCGTGCCGCGGGTGAACACCAGGCAGTCCGGGTCCGACGCGCCGAGGAAGCGCGCCACGCGCTCCCGCGCCTCGTGGTAACGGTCCGTCGCCCGCGCGGAGAGCGCGTACGCGCCGCGGTGCGGGTTGGCGTTGTCACGCTCGTAGTAGGCGCGCATGGCGTCGAGCACGACACGCGGCTTCTGCGACGTCGCGGCCGAATCGAGGTAGTGCAGCGCCGGGCTGTTGGCCAGGAGCGGGAAGTCCGCTCGGCGCGGGTTGCGGTGCGTCATGCGTGGTCCTCCTCCTGATGGGTTCGTCCCGCAACGAGGATCCGGTCGCCGTCCACTCGCGTCTCGAACACGGCCAGCGGCTCGGTCGCCGGTGCGCGACGCACGGCGCCCGTCCGGCAGTCGAACCGCGCGCCGTGCCACACGCACTCCAGCGTGCCGTCGCCGTGGAGTACGCCGTCGGACATCGCGAACTCCTGGTGCGTGCAGACGTCGCTCACCGCGCCGATGGTGCCGCGGTCGTTGTACAGGCACACCGGCGTGCCGTCGGCGAGCACGGCACCCAGCAGCTCACCTTCCGGCAGCGCCGAGAGCGGCGCCACGTCCTCGAATCCGTCGCCCGCCACGGCCGCCGCTCAG
>DATFOL010000299.1:0-7756 GCA_035265545.1 Gemmatimonadaceae bacterium
AGCATGTCCTCGAGTCGCCGATTCACCATCAGGAAGCGCCCACTCAAGTCCTTGATCACGATCACGTTGGGCGAGTAGTCCATGATCGCCTGCAGCCACTGGCGGCTCTGCTCCAGGCGGCCGACGAGGGTGCGCAGGCGCTCGTGCACGATGCTGACGGCGATGCCCATCGTCACGAAGATGAAGACAGCGATCAGGTTGGGAGGCGCACCCTGCGAACGGAGGACGAAGACCGGCACCGCGGCGCTCGCCAATGCGGTCGCGGCGAGCCCGCTCGGCAGTCCGCCGAGCCAGGACGAGATGAAAACCGCGGGATAGAACAGCGCCCACCGCGCCATGCTCGCATGCAGTACGTACCACTGGAGCAGAAACGCGACGAGCGGCGGCCCAATGGCCGCCGCCGTCTTCCACCGCCAGGTCGCGCGGGCCCGCCCGCTGGCGAGTGCTCCAAGGACGCGCTTCAGTGATGCGATCGGCATGCGTCACCTCCAGTTGTCGATGGAGTCTCGCGTGCTGGTAAACACGCGGCACATGCGACCATGGGAAGTGTGACGCTGCGCACTACACGCACGCGTCGATGCCGAAAACGTGCGCTACCAGGACCGGAAGGTTGCGTTCACGACGAATCCCTTCGTACGAGTGTCGAAGAGAAAGTCGTTCTGATCGTAGTTCACGGCGAGCACGCGGTACGCGAGGCCGAGCGTCACCCTCGACCAGGCGTCGTAGCCCACCGAGCTGTATACCTGCCAGGTGTCGCGCGAGCCTCCTCCGCCAGCGTCGGCCGCGGCGACGAGGCGCACCTTGTCGTACGGCACGACGCGGACGCGGACGCCACCGATCGCGTCGAGCCATTGCTGCGACATCTTGCGCTCGTTGGATGGTCGCATGGCACGGTCCACGTCGAGCGTGGTGCTGAGGTTCCAGTAGCGAGCACCGGCGAGGAGATCGATGCTCGCGACGTCATTGCCGAGCGTGTACCCGCCCATCGGCTGGATGATCGTCTCGTGCTGGGTGAGATCGAGCCCGCCGGTATCACCGCGGATGGCGAAGGTGCGCGCGTCGCCGAGTGAGGCGTAGATGCCATCGGCGGAGAGGAGCCATGCACCCCGATGCACTTCGGCCGTGCCCATGATGCCGAACTTCAGGCTCTTGAGAACGTCGGCCGCGCTGAGGTCGACGTTGGAGCTGACACGTCCAAGTCCGATCGTGCCACTGAGGCCGGACAGCCACCCGTATGGTGTGATGCTGTAGCGAAGATTGTTGGTGATGTCCGCCTGGGCACGTACGTTCGCGGGGGCCGCCGCGAGCACCGCGATGATGCCGCCGGCTAAGTATGCCGCCATCCTGCGCGATCCGTTCATAACACCGCTCCTAGTTAATAACGGCGCAAGGTCCCCGGTCGGCCGCGTGGGGCCCATTCGACCTTTGGCCGAGTGGCGCGGCGGAGGAGCGCCCACGACTGCTCGCACCGTGGGTCCTTAGTCCCATGGATGGGTGTTCGTGCCCCGAGATATTGGGCTTTGGCATCTCCTCTCCACACTCACTGCATGCACTCGGCACCACTCGCAGACCCCACTCGGCCGAGACGCCGAGCGATCCCGTGTTGGCCCATGGCCTGCCATGGCAGCACGGGCGCATGATGCGACGGAACAGTTGCCGCGCGCTCGTCGCGCTCGGCGCCGCGCTCGTCGCGAGTCTCGCCGGCAGCGGACCGTCCGCGGCGCAATCACCCGAGAAGCCGGTGCGGATCCTGATGCTCTACGGCCTGTCGCCGGAGCTGCCCGAGGTGAACAGCTTTACCCGGCAGCTTCGGATGGCGGTGCGGCGCGACGTGGCGAGACCGGTCGAATTCTATCAGGAGTATCTCGATCTCGAGCGGTTCCCCGGACGGGGACCACGTCTCGCGAGCTACTTCGACGACAAGTACCGCGAGTTTCGCATCGACGCCGTCGTCGCGGTCGGCGCCGTCGCGCTGCGCTTCGCCACCGATGACCTGCGCCGGGTGCTTCCGAGCGCGCCGGTGGTGTTCGCGCTGGTAAACGATCGTCAGCTCGAAGGTCCGATCCCTGGGGGCGACATCACGGGTCGGATCGCGCCCTACCCGTTCGCGTCAGGGCTCGAGATGGCGCACGCGCTCCAGCCGGACGCCGAGCGCGTCGTGATCATCGGCGGAGCCAGCAAGGCCGACACAATCGCCGTCGACGAAGCCATCCAGGCGGAAGCCTCGCGCTCCCACCCGCTCGAGGTCGTGCTGCTGCGCGACATCACCTACGCCGACCTGCTGAAGCGGGTGGCCCGTCTCCCGGCACGAACGATCGTGCTGTCCACGACGTTCAGAAAGGACCGGGGCGGCCAGACGTACATTCCGGGCGAGCTGCTCGCCGAGATCACGGCCGCCTCGTCGGCACCGGTCTACGGCTACACTCGCACCGCGATCGGCCAGGGCATCGTCGGCGGCGCCGTCGTGCTGCCGGAGCAGGAGGCGGCGGCGATCGGGAAGCTCGTCATGCGGGTGCTGCGCCGCGCTCCAGGGGAGGCGTTGCCGCGTCCCACCATCGCGCGCAGCACCTTTCTGGCCGACTGGCGCCAGCTCCAGCGCTGGGGACTGTCCGAGCGCCGGCTGCCGGAGGGCACGGAGGTGCTGTTTCGCACTCCGAGTCTCTGGGAGCGATATCGCGACGTCGTCCTCGCGTCGCTGGGGCTGATAGCCGTCCAAGCCCTTCTCATCCTGGCACTGCTCATCGAACGGGAGCGGCGCCGACGTGCGCAGCTCGCCCTCGAGGATCAGATGGCGTACGAGCAGACGATCGCCGAGCTCACGACCGACGCCGTCCGTCATGCGCCACAGGAAGCCGGACCGGCCCTGGAGGACGCGCTCGCCCGGGTGGGCCGTTACGCCGGTGCGAGCAGCGCCGTGCTCGTGCAGTACTCGGACGGGTCGGCGTCGCCCCCCTCATCGATGGCGTGGTCGTCCGCGACGGAGGAGGCGGTCTCGCCAGTCGCCGTCGCGATGAGCGTCGCGGGAGGGGGAGCGGAGCTCGAGATCCCCCTCGTCGCCGACGGCGTGCACCTCGGCGCGCTCGCGCTGTATCAGCCCAACGTCGCGCACGCGTGGTCGCCGCGACTGGTCGGCCGCCTTGGCGCCGCGGGAGAGCTCATCGCGGGCGCGATGGCACGCTCGCGCGCGGTGCGAGCCATGCGCGAGGGCGAGGAGCTGAATCGCGCCGTGCTCGCCTCGCTGTCGGCCGAGATCGCGATCCTCGATCGCGACGGGAGAATCATCAGGGTCAACGCCGCATGGCGCGAGATCGCGCGAGAGGGCGCGGTACCAGACGACAGCGAGGCGTTCGTCGGAACGAGCTATCTCGACGAGTGCCGACGCGCCGAGGCTCGTGGATGCGAGGAAGCGCAGGACGTACGGCGCGGCATCGAGGCGGTGCTGGAGCGCCGAGCGTGGCCGTTCCGGTTCGAGTACCACTGTTCGTGGCCCGTGGTTCGGTGGTGCGAGGTGCGCGTCGACTGTCTGGAGCACGAGCACGGCGGAGCGATCGTGACGCATCTCGACATCACCGACCGCCGGCTGGCCGAGCTCCGGGCCGAAGAGACGAGGCGGCAGGTGGCCCATATGGGCCGGGTGGCGATGATCGGCGAGCTGGCCGCCACCGTGTCGCATGAGCTGCGACAACCTCTCGCGGCCATCCGCGCGAACGCCGAGAGCGGCGCACTGCTCCTCGCCCGGGACCCCGGGGACGTCGCAGAGGCCGCGCAGATCTTCCGGGACATCGTGGACGACGACATTCGCGCCACCGACATCATCGACCGCACCCGCATGTTGCTGCGGAACGAGGTGCCGCGAGCCGCGGTCGTCGACGTGAACGACATCTGCCGGCAGTCAGTGCAGATGCTCAACCGCACGGCGGCGCTCCAGCGCGCGCGCATCAGGCTCGTGCTGGACACGGGCCGGCTGGCGGTCGTCGGTGACCTGGTTCAGTTGCAGCAGGTCGTGTTGAACCTCCTGCTGAACGCGATCGACGCGACGACCGGGGCGCCGGGCGATCGGCTGGTGACGGTGCAGACGAGCCTGTGCGACGACCATGTCGAGATCACCGTCCACGACAGCGGCCTCGGGCTGCCCCCGAATGTTCAGGAGCATCTGTTCGAGTCGTTCTACTCGACGAAGACCCAGGGACTGGGCATGGGCCTCGTGATCGTGCGGTCGATCGTCGAGCGACATCGCGGGCGGGTATCGGCCGAGAACCACGTGGCGGGCGGCGCCGTGTTCCGCATCGTTCTACCGAAGGCGTGACCCACGGATAATCGCGGGCATGCTGCGTTCGTCCAATGTCCGAGCGGCGCGCGGCGACCTAACGATGCGGCCCACCCCGACGAGACTCCTCCAGCGGGACCGGTGCCGTGCGCGTGCTCCAGACCAGAACGACCCATGCATTCATCGCGATCGCCGCGGCGCTGCTCGCGCCCGCAGGTGCGAAGACGCCTCTGCAAGCTCAGTCCGGCCCTGAAGATCGGCCGGTGATCGGCGTCGCCTTCGGTGGCGGGAGCGCGCTCGGCCTCGCGCACGTCGGTGTGATCCGATGGTTCGAACAGCACCACATCCCCATCGACGTCGTCGCCGGTACGAGCATGGGCGGACTCGTCGGAGGCGCATTCGCCTCGGGGATGTCATCGGACGAGCTGCGACGGTTCCTCGCCACCATCGACTGGCGCGAGCTGTTCGCGGGGCCGTCCTATCGACTCAAGAGCGTCGCGCGGAAGCAGGATGCACGCGAGTACCCCTCGAAGCTGGAGTTTCACGTCCGCCGTCGCGTCAAGCTGCCGAATGCCCTCAACAACGGACAGCAGGTGGACCTGCTGCTCGAGGGGCTGGCCGCACCCTATGCGGGTCTGACGACGTTCGACTCGCTGCCAACGCCACTGCGCACTGTCACGGTCGACGTGCGCACGGCCGAGCGCGTCGTGCTCGATCGCGGTTCGCTCGCGCTCGCCCTGCGCAGCACGATGTCCCTGCCGGGCATCTTCCCGCCGGTCGAGGATGGCGAGAGGCTGTTCGTCGATGGCGGAGTGATGGACAACGTGCCCGCCGACGTCGTGCGCGCGATGGGGGCTGACATCGTGATCGCCGTGAACGTCGGCCGACTGCCCGGCACGCGCGAGGTGTCCGACGACGGACTGTTCGGAATCGTGAGCAGCACGGTGGACGCGCTGGTGCGCGCCAGCACGCGGCGTGGGCTCGCGGCGGCAGACGTGGTGATCAACCCGACGCTCGCGCAGTTCGATCGCTTCGACTTTCCGGATGCCGAAGCGCTCGCGGCCGGCGGATACGCCGCGGCCGAGGCGATGAAGGCCGCATTGCTTCCGTTGGCGGTCGACGAGAAGACGTGGCGGCAGTATCTGGCGCAGCGGGCGGCGCGGCGGCGCGTCGCGATCCCCGTGGTCGCGGCGCTCTCCGTGGAGGGTGTGTCACCGGCCGACCGCCGACTCCTCACCCGGCGTCTCTCGTGGCAGGTGGGGAAGCGGCTCGACGCGGAGCGAATGAAGCACGAGCTCGTCCGATTCGCGGCTTCGGACCGGTACCGAACGGTCTCGTGGGAGCTTCGTCCCGAGGCCGGACGATCCACGCTCGTCGTCCATGCGCGGCTGAACGAGAACGCTCCGCCGCTCGCGATGTTCGCGATGAACGTGCAGAGCCTCACGAACGACGATTACACCTTTCAGCTTGCGGCGCGCTATCTGATGTTCGACGCCTTCGTGCCCGGTGCCGAGCTGCGTGGCGACGTCGCGCTTGGCTCCAATCCCAGGCTCGCCGCGGCGTGGCGCCGACCGCTGGGCGACGCTGGTCTATTCGCCGCCGTCGGAGCAGGCGTGAGCCAGCAGCGACGCAGCCTGTCGCTCGACAACACGATCGTCGCTCAATACGACCAGCGGCAACTGGTGGCCAACGCGGGGATCGGGATGACGTTCGGAGTGACGTCCGAGCTGCGAGTGGATCTGCGTGGCGGGCGCACGAACATCCGACCACGGGTCGGGGATCCGGGACTGCCCTCGATCTCCGGGCCGGACGCGGAAGTGGCGCTTCGATGGTTGTACGACGCGCAGACGAACTACATCGCGCCGACGAGCGGGCTGCGTCTGATCACGAGCGTGCGCCAGGTGCTGGCTTGGCCCGATCCACCGCGCTCGTCGGGAATCGATGCGACCAACGACGGCCTCGTCCAGGCCGAAGTGCAGGGCTCACGATTCTGGGGGATGCAAGACGACCGCGATCGAATCTTCGTGACCGGCGTAGCGGGGACCTCCTTCGGCGGGCATCCGCTCGCGACCGAACAGTTCGAGCTCGGCCTCCCATTTCGCCTCGACGGGTTCAGTCTGGCCGAGCGGCGTGGCGATCACTACGGCGTGCTGAGCGGCGGCTATCTAAGAGGCGTGAGCCGTCTCCCGAAATTTCTCGGCGACGCGCTATTCGTCGGCTCGTGGATCGAGACCGGCTCGGCCTTCGATACGCACTCGAGCACGGTGCTCGAGGCGCAGGTCGGAGTCGGCATGCTCGTCGAGACGCTGGTCGGGCCCGCGTTCCTCGGCGCGACGGTCGGCGTGCACGGCGCGCGCCGCCTCAACGTCGGCTTCGGCAAGATCTTCCCCTGACGACGTGCCCAAAGGTCCAATCGTGACCTGAGCGTCGCGCTGTGAGGTTACGAGCCAGCCGCCGAAGGCCGAGCGCGTGAAGGCAGGGCGCGCTCTCTCGACCTCGGCGCCCCGACCCGGGAGAGGCCCAATGAAACAGAATCCACGCGGCACGGTCACGCTCGTCCGGCACGCCACGGTCATCATCGCATCGCTGGCGCTGTCGGTGCCCGTGCTCCAATCGCAGTCGTCCGCGGCGGCGACCAAGAAGATCGATCCGGTGGCGGTGGACGCCCTGCGTCGCATGGGCGCCAACCTGCGCACCATGAAGAGCTTCGCCGTCAAGGTCACCGGCGCGAAGGACGAGGTGATGGCGGATGGCCAGAAGATCCAGCTCTCCGGCACGGTGAAGTACGTCGTGCGTAGTCCGGACCGCTTCCGCGCCGACATCCAGACGGACCGAAAGCAGCGGACGATCCTGTACGACGGGCGGACGCTGACACTGTATGCGCCGCGAATGCACTACTACGCGACCGTCGACGCTCCGCCGACCGTAGGCGAGATGCTGGATGTTGTGCGCGAGAAGTACGGCGTCGAGCTGCCGGTGGCGGACCTGTTCCTCTGGGGCACGGAGCGCGACGGCGTGAAGGAGCTGACGGCGGCGCGCTACGTGGGTCCCGCGACCATCGAGGGGGCGCTGACGGACCACTACGCCTTCCGGCAGAAGGACACGGACTGGCAGATCTGGATCGAGCGCGGGAGCAATCCGTTGCCGCGCAAGCTCGTGATCACGACGACGAACGAGCCGAGCCAGCCGCAGTATGCCGCGACCATCGCCTGGAACCTCGCGGCGTCCACCGAAGACGGGATATTCGCCTTCGTGCCGCCGAAGGACGCGGCGAAGATCGCCTGGTCGTCGTCGACGATGCTCGCCAGCGTGCGGCCTGGGAACTAACGCGAGAATCACGGGAGACATCACAATGCGGACCATAGACAGACGACCGATCGGTCACACCATCATCGCCATCAGCGCGGTGGTGTTCCTCCTGGTGCTGCCAGTCACCCTGGAGGCGCAGCGGGGCGGGCGCGGTGGGGGCGGGCGCGGCGGCGGGATGCG
>DATFOL010000300.1:0-9729 GCA_035265545.1 Gemmatimonadaceae bacterium
TGCTGCACAACCTCGTGGTCGTGAAGCCGGGCACGGCGATCAAGGTGGGCGAGGACGCGCTCAAGCTCGGGCTCGAGGGGGCGAAGCTGCACTACGTGCCGCGCACCGAGGACGTGCTGTATCACACGGCGCTGCTCGAGCCGCAGAAGTCGGAGGTGATCTACTTCGTGGCGCCGACGACGCCGGGCGAGTACACCTACGTCTGCACCTTCCCCGGACACTACATCGTCATGCAAGGCACGATGCGCGTGGGACGCTGAGGCGACGCCTCGCATCCCACGCACATCCGGACCACGGTGACGTCGGGAGGTCGGGCCGTCGCCAGCGCGGCGGCCATTGCTCGGGTTATTGTTTCAGCACCGTGTCCTTGACGCTCTTGCCGGCCTCGGTCGCCGCGCCATGCGCCTTGCTCTTCACGCGCTTCACCTCGGCCTTGGTGTCGCGACCGGCCTTCTTCGAGGTCTTGCTGATGTCGCGCGCGACCTTGTTCAGCCCACCGGGCTGATGCGATTGCGGCGCCTTGATGCCCGTCGTCTTCTTGAGGACAGCCTTGGTCTCGTTGCCGGCGTCGGTGAGCTCGTTGTGCGCCTTGCTGCCGGCGCGCTTCACCTCGGCCTTGGTGTCCCGGCCGGCCTTCTTCGATGTCTTGCTGACATCATGCGCGACCTTGTTCAGACCGCCTGGCTTTTTCTCTTCAGCCTGCTGCGCGCCGACGGTGGCTGCGCTGTAGAGCGAGAGAGCGGCGGCGAGCGCCGCGATGCGTACGTTGATCTTCACTCGATCCTCCAGAGATGTACAACACCGTACCAATGCAAGTCATGGGCGCAGTCGAACGATGGGCGGCAATTCGGGTCCTGGCGAGGTCGGCCGTAAGCAGCACATCCCTATCATGAGCCCGCCTCGCGCGAGCTACTGGACGCGCCGACTGGCGCGGAACGTCGGGATCCTCGGTGTCGCGCTCGTGATCCATCTCGTCGTCGTGACGAGGACGTCGGACTCGCCGTCGCTCATGTACCGGTTGAGCATGGCCACGGGGTACGTGAGCGTGGCGCTGATCGCGTGGGCGATGATGATCGGACCGTGGCGCGTGCGGCGCGGACGTCCGGCGCCGGCGAGCACCGACCTTCGGCGCGACGTGGGGATCTGGGGCGCGCTGTTCGGGCTCGCGCACGTGGTCACCGGGCTGCAGGTCCACTTCGGCGGGAAGTTCTGGACGTACTTCATCCATCCGGACGGTGACCGCCGGATCCCGTTGCGCGGCGACCTGTTCGGCTTCGCGAACTGGACGGGGCTCGCGGCGGCGCTGGCACTGGTGCTGCTGCTCTCGATCTCGAACGACGCGTCGCTGCGCGCGCTGGGGACCAGGCGGTGGAAGTCGTGGCAGCGGTGGACGTATGGAGCGGCGGCGCTGACGGTCGCGCACGCGCTTGGCTATCAGATCGTGGCGGACCAGGAGCCGCGCTGGATCGCGCTGTTCGCGCTGATCACGATCACTGTGCTCGCGTTTCAGCTCGACGGGCGACGGCGGATGCTGGCTCGGGCGTCGGAGCGCGAGGCCGCACGGGGGGGCTGACCGGCTCTGGCGCGGGAGCGGGACTTGGAGAGACTGCTCCCGACGCGGGGGGTGCAGATCCCTCGACTCGCTGCGCTCGCTCGGGATGACAGGGCTCGCCGAGCACGCGCCGTCATCCCGAGCGCACCCGCGCACCCGCGCACCCGCGCAGTTTCTACCAAACGTACGTCGCGACCGATCCAACGCTCAGCGTGTGCGTCACGCGGCGCCCGGCGAAGGCGATGTTGAAGGTCTGCGCGGTCTTTCCGTCGTTCATCGCGACGAGAACGCGCCGTCCCGTGGGCGTCCGGAACGCGACGTTGACGAGCGCGGTGGTGCGCGAGCCGCCGGTCACCGTGCTGGAGATGCGGACGGAGCCCGGATCGACGAACCGCGCGAGGTGACCGACGATGTAGTACGCGACGTTGCGCGTCACCGCCGCGCTGGACGAGTTGATCGTGACGGCGCCGAGGCAGGTGCTGCACCCACCGCTCGTGTGGGGGCCGAAGCTCTCGTCGTTGGCGAGGTTCCACTCGAGCACCGTGCGGCTCCAGTTCCTCGGCGCGCCGACGACGAGATTCCGCACGTGCCAGCGCAGGTCGCCGCTGAAGCTCCCGTTGCTCGCGGTGTACTGCTCGGTGAAGTAGACGTTGCGATCCGGATGCGCGTCGTGGACCGTCGTGAGCGCGTCGATCGTCCCGCCGTAGAGATGGAACGCCGAGCCGTCCACGAATGCCTTGGCCGCCGGATCGTTCAGGATGGAGAGCGGATACTCCGGGTGATCGGCGTTGTGGTCGTAGAGGAAGATCTTCGGAGTGAGACCCGCCGCCTGGAGCGCGGGACCCAGATGGCTCTTGATGAACGTCGCCTGCTGGACGGCCGTCATCGACATGCTGGGGTTGTTGCTCGGGTTGAGCGGCTCGTTCTGCACGGCGATCGCGGCGATCGTGATCCCCTCGGCCTTCATCGCCTGGAGGTACTTCACGAAGTACTGCGCGTAGGCCGGGTAGTTGGCCGGCAGCAGGCTCCCCCCGACGTACGCGCCGTTGTCTTTCATCCACCGCGGCGCCGTCCATGGCGTGGCCAGCAATTGAATGCCGGGGTTGATGGCAAGGATCTGCTTGAGCACGGGGATGAGGTCGGCGCGCTCGGCGTCGATCGTGAACGACGCGAGTGTCGGATCGGTCTGACCGGCGGGCACCTCGTCATAGGTGAAGGGAGCCGCGCTCAGATCGGACGCGCCGATGCTCAGCCGCAGGTAGCTGACGCCGAGGGAAGAGTAGTCGCGCGTGAACAGCTCGCGCAGCAGCGCGTCACGCGCTGTCGCGGGCATGCGGTTGATGACGAACGCGCTCCCGCCGGTGAGTGTGTACCCGAAGCCGTCCATCGTCTGGTACGTCACGGCATCGTCGACGGTGACCGTCGGGTTGCCGTTGGTTGCGGTGGAGAACGTGAGCGTCGGCTGCTTCGCCAGGAGCGCCGACTTGTTGCCCGTCGTCATCCACACGGCGACGGTGTCACTGACAGCGACGAGAGCGACGCTCGGCGATGCGGCGGGTCGCATCGGCTCCGGATCGGTGCAGGTGGCGCCACTCATCGTGGCGACGATCAGCGCGATACCGGAGCGGACATGCATGAACGCCTCGCCGTAGCTGGGGAGGCCGCAACGTTACGGCTGCCGCGACCGAGGTGCCATAGGTGGCCGGCGCGCGCGCGGTTGCGTCACGTTTCATCCTCGTCTTCGAGCAGCACCCGCAGCATGGACGGATACCGGTCGAGGAAGTCGCGGGTCACCGAGAAATGCTCCGTGTCCTCGTACGCCACCGGCCGGATTCCGTCCTCGCCGAGCGCGAGGATGGTCGCATCAGGGTAGGCCATGAGGATCGGCGAATGCGTCGCGACGACCAGTTGCGAGCCCCGACGCACGAACCGGTGCATGATCGTCAGGAGCGACATCTGGCGGCTCGGCGAGAGCGCCGCCTCGGGCTCGTCCATCAGATACAGGCCGTCGCCCGTGAAGCGGGTGGTCATCAGGGCCATGAACGACTCCCCATGGGATTGCTCGTGGAGCGAGCGGTCCCCGTACCCCGTGACGCCGAGCTGCTCCACCTGCGTGGCGACGTTGAACAAGCTCTCGGCGCGGAGGAAGAACCCATCGCGCGGCATGCGGGGGCCGCGAATGACATGCAGATACTCGTGCAGCGGCGAGTGGGAGGCACGGGTGGCGAAGTTGAAGGCGCGGGTGCCTCCTTCCGCGTTGAAGCCGCAGGCCACCGCGATGGCCTCGAGCAGGGTGGACTTTCCCGAGCCGTTCTCGCCGACGAGGAACGTGACGCTCGGGTGGAGCGCGAGCGTGTCGAGCGCACGAACGACCGGAAGGTCGAACGGGTAGACATCGAATGACGGCACCCGCTCGCGGCGGAGACGGATCTCGCGGAGGTATGGATCCCGGATGTGTCCAGCCGAGAGTCCCACCGCACGCCGGCCACCATCGGACGACGCTCGATCGCGTTTCATCCGAGCGCGTCTCGGTACAGCTCCTCCGTCTCCGCGTCGAACGCGCAGGCCACGATCCGCGTGAACCATGATTCGTGGCGCTGCATCGAGTCCATCGCGATCTCCGCGGCGAGCGGCTTCGGGAAGCCGTACACCCCGGTCGAGATCGCGGGAAACGCGATGCTCTCGACGTCGCCCTGCGCGAGCGCGAGGGCAAAGCTGCGGTCGTATGCCGAGCGCAGAAGGGCCGGCTCGCTGTGGGTGCCCCCCGACCAGATCGGCCCCACGGCATGGATGACGTAGCGCGCGCGGAGCCTGTACCCGGGCGTGATCACGGCGTCGCCCGGCGGACAGGGGGCGAGCGCCAGTGACGCGCGCACGAGCTCGGGGCCGGCTGCACGGTGAATCGCGCCGTCGACGCCGCCACCGCCCGCCAGCTCGGAGTTCGCCGCGTTGACGATCGCGTCGACGTCGAGGGTGGTGATGTCGCCGCGAATGATCTCGATCATCGGAGGAAGAACGCGTCGGCGCGACGGAGGCGGAAGACCTCTCCGGCCCACGTCGCGCGAAGAAACGGCAGAGGTCGCAACTCGCCTTCGCTGACCCCGTCCGGGCGGGGGCGCCGGTGTCTGGCGAGAGATTTGCCCCTTCGAGGCGGTAGAGCCGCGGCGTCGTGCGCGGCCTTTCGCGTTCCCTCGAAGGAAGGACACATGCACGCCCGGACTCTTCTCGCCGCCGCGCTCGTCGCCGCGTCCGCCACTCTCGCTGCCTGCTCGAGCGACAACGTCCTCGGGCTCGGCGTCGCCGGCACCGGCGGGCCCGGCACCGACCCCGATACGCTGAACAGCGCCCGCATTCGATTCGTGAATGCGACCGTGGTCAGCCTCGACGTCGCCACGGGGGGCGTGGTGAGCGCGGGGAACGGAGCAATCGTGTTCGGCACGACGTCGAGCTGCATCACCACCAACGCGACGTCGCCCAACCTGAGCGTGCGCATCTCGGGCACGACCAGCACGGTGCCCACCTTCACGCCCGGATACCAGATCGGCGTGAACTACACCGTGATCGCATATCCGGGAAGCGGAACCGCGATACGATTCGCCACGCTCAACGACACGTTCACGCCGCCCTCGGGAGAGAGTGGCTTCCGTGTCTTCAACGGGGACAACGTGGGGACGAGCTACGACGTCTACGTCACCGCGCCGGGGGTACCGGTCACCGCTGCGAGCCCCGCCGCGCCGTCGGTGCTGTCGGGAACGAGCTCCACCTTCTCGGGCGTGAGCACGACCGCCAACCAGCGGGTGTCCATCACGCCCGCGGGGTCGAAGTCAGTGATACTCGATGTCGGCAATGTCGCCTTCGTCTCCGGGTTGAACATCACGTTGGTCATCGCGCCGCCGCTCCCCGGATCGGCGACACCGCGCACGTTCCTCGCGGCGAGCTGCTGAGATCGCACCGCCGCACTGCACCAGTGAAAGGAGAAAGCAGCATGCAGTTTCGTAGTCTGGCGCTTGCCCTGCTCGCATCTTCGGTCGCGATCGCGGCATGCGACGACGATCCCACCGGCCCCGGTTCGAACAACAACGCGACGGTCCGCTTCGTCAACGCCACGAGCACGAGCCTGGACATCGGTCAGGGCGGCACCGTCGCGACGGGCAACGGCGCGCTCGCGTACGGCACGTTCTCAAATTGCATGACCGTGGACGCGACCAACGCTAACGTGGCCGTCCGCCAGACGGGGACGAGCACGGCGCTCACGGGCTTCACACCGGCGTTCCAGCCCGGGGGCAACTACACGGTGATCGTGTATCCCGGCGCGGGCGGCACGACGCAGTTCACCACGGTCGCGAACGCCTTCACGCCGGCGGCGGGTCAGGGCGGGCTGCGCGTCTTCAATGCGGCGGGCTTGGGCACCAACTACGACGTCTACGTCGGCGCGCCGGGCGCGGCGCTCGGCTCACCCGCGGCGAACAACATCAGCTACGGCTCCGGCTCGAGCTACTTCAACGTGGCCACGAGCGCGGCGCAGCAGGTGCGCCTCACGAACGCTGGTTCGCAGACCGTGGTGCTCGATGTCGGCAACCGGAGCTTCGCCGCCGGCCAGAACGCGACGCTCGTGATCGCTCCGCCTGCGACGGGAGCGACGCCGCGAGCGTTCTACGTGAATGGATGCACCTGAGCCGAGCCGCATCGGGAGGCGCCGATCGCGAAGCCGATCGGCGCCTCTTCACGCAGGACACACCCACGGCAGTTCCTCATAGGTTGGCTGCCACTTTGCACAGGGGCGTGATGCCACCGGATGGGTACGGGTCACGTCTCTCCGCGAGGATTACATGCCGTTCCTGAAGACCACCGCTACTCCGTCCACCGAGCTTCACTACGTCGATCGCGGCAGCGGACAGCCTATCGTCCTCATTCATGGCTGGCCGCTGAGCCACCGGATGTGGGAAGCGCAGATCACCGCGTTGACCGATGCGGGATACCGTTGCATCGCGTACGACCGGCGGGGATTCGGCGAGTCGGGACGGCCGGCGGGCGGATACGACTACGACACCTTCGCGTCCGACCTGAACGATCTCGTGACGCAGCTCGACGTGCGCGACGCGGTGCTCGCGGGCTTCTCGATGGGCGGCGGCGAGGTAGCGCGCTACATCGGGCGTTACGGCATTGGGCGCGTCGCGAAGACGATGCTGCTCGGCGCCGTCACGCCCTTCCTGCTCAAGACGCGGGACAATCCGGGCGGGATCGACCAGAGCGTATTCGATGGACTGATCGAGGCGGCGAAGAAGGACCGCATCGCGTTTCTCGAGCAGTTCTTTCCGAACTTCTACAACTACGAGCCCGGGAAGGGAGTGAGCGCGGATCTGATCCCGTTCAGCAAGTGGGTCGCCTGGGGCGCTTCACCGCTCGCTACCGTCCAATGCATCGTCGCGTTCGGATCGACCGATTTCCGCGCCGATATGAAGAAGATCACCGTGCCGACGCTCGTCGCCCACGGCGATTCCGATCGCATCGTGCCGTTCGAGGTCTCGGGCAAGCTCGCCCACGAGCAGATCGAGGGAAGCCGCCTCGAGGTCATCAAGGGCGCGCCGCACGGCTTCGCAGCGACCCACGCGCAGCGGTTGAACGAGCTGATGCTGGATTTTCTGGGCGCCTAGTACGCTCGCGTGGCGTACCGAACGACGGAACACGGATTCAACGGATCTGAACTGCAGAAGGGCAGGATCGGCTCCTCTCCGGGTCGAGCTGTGTACTCTGGTGCACCGCTCCTCTCCATCCACGACCCCAAGGATCTTTTTCGGCTGCGGCGCCGCGATCCCTGCGCCGCAGCGGAGTCAATCCGTAGCTATCCGGATCATCCGTTCAAATCCGCGTTCCCGCCGTTGGAACGACGGTAGTAGCGTCCCGCCGACCTACACGGCGCACCGCTTGTACGCGTCCTCGAGTGACACCATTCCCTGTTCCTTCTTTGCCGGCACGAACTCCTGCGCGACGTAGCCGGTGTATCCGGTGTCGCGGATCGCGCGCATGATCGCCGGATAGAACAGCTCCTGGCTCTCGTCGATCTCGTGGCGGCCCGGCACGCCCGCGGTGTGATAGTGTGCGATCGCCCGGTGATGGTCGCGGATGGTGTGGATCACGTCGCCTTCCATGATCTGCATGTGGTAGATGTCGTACAGGAGCTTGAACCGCTCCGAGCCGACCTTCTCCACGAGCTTCACCCCCCATGCCGTGTGATCGCACTGGTAGTCGGCGTGATTGACTTTCGAGTTGAGCAGCTCCATGCAGACCGTCACGCCGGCCTTCTCCGCCGCCGGCATGATCTGCTTCAGCCCTTTCGCGCAGTTCTCCAGCCCTTCGTCGTCACCGAGGCCATCACGGTTGCCGGAGAAGCAGATCAGGTTGGGGAACTTCTCCGCCGCCACGACCTGGAGGCGCTCCTCGTAGGCGGGAATCAGCCAGCTGTGGTTGTCCACGCGGTTCCAGCCACGAGGGATACCGCCGTTGCCGGCCTGGCTCACCATCGCGCAGATCAGACCGTGCTTCTTGATCGTGGGGAAGTCGGCCGGACCGAGCAGCTCCACCGACTGGAGCCCGATGCGCTTCGCGTTCGCCGCCAGCTCGTCGAGCGGCATGTCGTTGAAGCACCACCGGCAGACAGACTGCTTGATCGCGCTGGCGCGCGCGCCCGATGAGGCGGTGGCATCTGCGGCGGTCATCGCAGCACTGGCTGCGCCGCCGCTTGAGGCGCAGGCCGAAGCAGCAGCACCGAGCCCCGCGATGGCGCCGCCGAGCGCGACGCCGTTCTGAACGAACTCTCGACGTGTCGGCACGGTCTGGTCACCCCTCGCGATGTGGATGCGCGTGTGGGGGCACCGGATGCGCCATCGCGCGGCGCGCCAGGAGCAGCATGACGATCCCGAAGGCGAGCATGACCAGCCCCCACCACAGATTGACGCTGGTTCCCGTCGAGGTGCTGGCCGGATTGTTGTTCCCGCCGACCAGCCCGTAGCCCACGAGCATGACGCCGAGCAGGGAGAACAGCCCGCCGATCGGCGCCCGGATGTCGAGTCCTTCCGCTGAACTCATGAGAATGCCGCCTCAGAGAAAGATGAGATTCAGACCGACGATCAGCACGATCACGATCATGGCGAGCGATGCCGGACGCTTGATCCACGGCAGGTCCTGATCCTTCGGTTTCGGCGTGAGCGAGTAGACGAGCCCCTCGAGCTCCTTCTCCGGCTTGGGCCGCGTCATCAGGCTGATGATGATGGTCACGACGAAGCAGGTGGTCCACGCGACGATCGCCGTCCAGAAAGTCTGGGCGAGCTCGCTCCGGTAGGTGTGCAGCAACCCGAAGTAGCCGCCCTTCACGCCAGCCACCGCACCGGCGGGCAGCGTGAGACCATGATGCAGAGCGGCGCCCACCGTGCCCGCGACCAGCCCCCAGAATGCGCCGTGGCCCGTGCTGCGCTTCCAGAACATCCCGAGCGCGAACGTCGCGAACAGCGGCGCGTTCACGAACGCGAACACGAGCTGCAGCAGGTCCATGATGTTGTTGAACGAGCCGGCGACGTACGCCGCCGCGATCGACAGCGCGATCCCTCCGACCGTGGCCGCACGCCCCATCCACAGGTAGTGCTGGTCCGACGCGCCCGGGCGGATGTGGCTCTGATACAGATCGTAGGTCCACACGGTGTTGAACGCCGTGACGTTGCCGGCCATCCCGGACATGAACGACGCGAGCAGCGCGGTGAGGCCGAGGCCGAGCATCCCCGACGGGAACAGCTTCACGAGCATCATCGGCGTCGCCAGATCGTAGTCGAGCACCGCGCGGCCCGCGGCATCGATGATCGGCGTGCCGTCGGCCGCGAGCTTGGCGGGGATCATCCCCGCACCCGGGCCGGCGCCCATCGTCAACGCGAGCGCGATCATTCCGGGCAGGATGACGAGAAAGGGGAAGATCATCTTCGGGAACGCGGCGATGAGCGGCGTGCGGCGCGCCGCCGTCATCGAGTCGGCGGCCATGGCGCGCTGCACGACGAGAAAGTCGGTGCACCAGTAGCCGAACGACAGCACGAACCCGAGCCCCATCGCGACGCCGAAGGCATCGACGCCCATCGGACTGGTCGATGCGTTGCGGAACCCGCGCCAGGTATGTGTCAGTGTGGCGGGCACCG
>DATFOL010000301.1:0-5117 GCA_035265545.1 Gemmatimonadaceae bacterium
CTCGAGGGCGAGGATGCCGAACAGGTCGTTGGTGAACGACTTCACGAACGTCCCCTCGCGCGCCGACGCACCGATGGGTACCCAGAACATCCGGAACAGCCCAAGCGCATGATCGAGCCGCAGCGCACCGGCATGCCGGAACCCGGCGCGCAGCAGCCGCACCCAGTAGTCGTACCGCGTCTCGCGCAGCACGTGCGGGTTGATCGCCGGAAGCCCCCAGTTCTGTCCCTCGTCCGAGTACATGTCTGGGGGCGCACCCACGGTGGCGTCGGGCACGAAGAGGCCGGGGTTCGCCCACACGTCGCTCCCCGACGGCGCCGAGCCGACGGCAAGATCCTGATAGACGCCGAGGGTCAACCCCGCTCGCGACGCATCCGACGCGACGACGCCGAGCTGCCGGTCCAGCTCGAACTGCAGCCAGCGGTGAAAGTCCACGCGCTCGGCGAGCTCCTTCCGCAGCGCCGCCACCGCCTCGCCGTTCGCGTTGTGCAGCGGCTCGGGCCACTGCCGCGCGTCCGGTCCCTCGCGCTCGGAGATCGCCATGAACGTGGCGAACTGGGTGAGCTGCGGATCCTCCCGCGCGACGAACGCCTGGTACGCGCGCCCGCGCGGCGTCGCCCTTTCCCGCTCCCGCGCCGCGAAGGTGCGGTGCAGCGAGGTGAGCACTGGCGCGCGCAGCGCCATCACGCGTCCATAGTCCACCATGTGCGCCTCGCGCAGCTCCGCGAGCTCCGCCTGCAGTTCGGGAGAGGCGATTCGCTCGCGCGCCCACGCGTCGTGCGCGAGCTCGGGGACGTTCTCCACCGCGATGTACAGCGGGTTGCGAAAGAGCCGCGTGATCGGGCTGTACGGGCTTACGTCGTACCCCTCGTTGCGCAACGCGTGCAGCGGGTTCACGCCGACGAACGCGCCTCCCGCCTGCGCCGTCCACTCGGCGAGCGTCGAGAGATCACCGAGGTCGCCGGCGCCCCAGTTCCGCTGGCTGCGGACGGTGTAGAGGTTCGCCGTGAGCCCGAACCCACGCCGGCCGTGCAGCCGCGCCTCGGGGGGCGCGCAGCGCGGGGGCACGACGATCAGCCGCTGGGTCGCGCGCCAGCTCCGCTCCGCCGCATCGAGCTCGATCGTGAGATCGTGGTAGCCGAGCGGCGGCACCACCGGCAGCTCGAGGTCGTGCCGACGCGCCGGCCCGCCGTGCACCGCGCCGCGCCACGACCGCTCGACACCATCCTCCGTGCGAAGGGTCAGCGTCCAGTGCACCTCGTGCACGTGGAGCGTCGGCATGAGGACGCGGACGCGCCGCAGCGTGCGGCTTCGCTCGCGCACCACTCGCACCGGTGCGACCAGTCGGCGACGCGCGGCGCGGTGCAGGCTCCGCAGCGCCTCCAGCGCCCGCTCCTCGGTGCTCGCGTCGATCCCCATCGCCGCGAGCAGACGCTCGCGCGTCGCGTCGGTGGTGACGCGCTGCTCGTCGCCCGTTTGATCGAGATACGACTCGGCGATGCCGAGCCGCGCGGCGAGGCGACGGAGCGCGGGACGTTCGGTGGAGACGGATCGTTCGGACATCAGCACGGACGTTACCTGGTCACGACGGGGCGAGCGACGGCGGCACGATCCGCTCCGGCACCAGCACGAGCGCGGAGAGCGGCGCGAGCGACACCTCCACCGAGAAGCGGCGCCCGTGATACGGCACGTCGTCGGTCGTGCAGCGCTCCGCCACCGAATAGCCGCTCCCGCCCCACCGCGTGTCGTCGGTGCCGAGGACCCGCACGTACGTCCCCTTGTCCGGCACGCCGATGCGGTAGTGCGCGTGCGGTGTCGGCGTGAGGTTCAGCACCACCACTGCATGCGCGTGGTCCGACCAGCGCACGTAGGAGAGCACCGAGTGCCCCTCGTCCCCCGTGTCGATCCACTCGAAGCCGCGGTAGTCGCCGTCGCGCTGCCAGAGCGGCGGCAGCTCGCGGTAGACCTGCGCGAGCCGCGTGACGTAGTCGCGCATCGCCGCGCGCGACGGGTCGTCGAGCAGGTGCCACGGAAGCGAGTTTTCGTGGTCCCACTCGTCCGGCTGCGCGAGCTCGCTTCCCATGAACAGCAGCGACTTGCCCGGCCTGGTGAACTGGTAGGCGAACAGCGCGCGCAGGTTCGCCATCTTCTGCCAGTGGTCGCCCGGCATCTTCGCGTACAGCGATCCCTTCATGTGCACCATCTCGTCGTGCGAGAGAGGCATGATGAAGTGCTCGCTGTTCTCGTACACCATCGCGAACGTCAGCTCGCCCTGGTGATATCGCCGGTGGATCGGCTCGCGCTCGAAGTAGCCGAGCGTGTCGTGCATCCACCCCATGTTCCACTTGAAGGTGAACCCGAGCCCGCCTTCGTTGTGCGGTCGCGTCACGCCGGGCCACGCCGTCGAGTCTTCGGCCACTGTGATGCAGCCCGGCGCGTCCTCGCTCACCACGGCGGTCATCTCGCGGAGGAAGTCGATCGCCTCGAGGTTCTCGCGGCCGCCGTACCGGTTCGGCACCCACTCGCCGTGCTTGCGGCTGTAGTCCAGGTAGAGCATCGACGCCACCGCGTCCACGCGAAGCCCGTCGACGTGGAACTCGTGCAGCCAGTACAGCGCATTGGCGACGAGGAAGTTGCGCACCTCCCGGCGGCCGTAGTTGAAGATCAGCGTTCCCCAGTCCGGATGCTCGCCGAGCCGCGGGTCCTCGTGCTCGTACAACGCCGTGCCGTCGAACCGGCGCAGCGCGTAGTCGTCCTTCGGGAAATGCGCCGGCACCCAGTCGAGCAGCACGCCGATCCCCGCCTCGTGCATCGTGTCCACGAAGAAGCGGAAGTCGTCCGGCGAGCCGTAGCGGGACGTCGGCGCGAAGTAGCCCGTGACCTGGTAGCCCCACGAGCCGTAGAACGGATGCTCCATCACCGGGAGCAGCTCGATGTGGGTGAATCCGAGCGACTTCACGTGCGCGGCGAGTCGCGGCGCGATCTCGCGGTAGCCGAGCGTCCGGTTCCTTTCTTCAGGAACACGCGCCCACGAACCTATGTGAACTTCGTAGATCAGCATCGGCTCGTGCGGCCAGTACCGCCGTGGGCGCTCGCGCATCCAGCGCTCGTCGCGCCACGGGTATGTGCCCTCGCGCACCACGATCGACGCCGTGTTGGGTGCCTGCTCCATCTTGAGCGCGAGCGGATCCGTCTTGATGCGCAGCCCGCCGTCGCGGGTGCGCAGCTCGTACTTGTACAGCGCATTGTCGCGGACGCCCGGGATGAACAGCTCCCACAGCCCGCTGTCCCCCATGCGCCGCATCGGAAACTGCCGGCCGTCCCACTGGCACCAGTCGCCGACCACGCTCACCCGCTCGGCGTTCGGTGCCCAGAGCGCGAAGGCGGTCCCCTCGTCGCCGTCGACTTCGCGCAGGTGCGCACCGAGCATCTCCCACAGCCGGCGATGCGTCCCCTCGCGGAAGAGATACAGATCCATCTCGCCGATGATCGGCGCGTGACGATACGCGTCGCCGCGCTCCCACGTGCTGCCGTCCTCGGCGATGAATCGCAGGTGGTAGCGGAACGGCACCGTCGCGCCCGGGAAGAAGCCGCTGAAGAAGCCGTCCCCGTCCGGGCGCAGCGCGGTGACCACGCCGTGCACCACCACCGCACAGTCGGCCGCCGCGGGCTGGAGCACCCGCACCACCACGCCGGGCACGCCGGACACCGTGGCTTCGTGCGGACCGAGCACCTGATGCGGGTTGGCGTGCCGTCCCTCGAGCAGCGCCGCCCGCTCGCCGCCGTCGATCGGCGGGAGCGACGGTTGGGACACGGTGCGGGGCGCGCTCGTCGGCGCGCGGCGGGTCTCGTTCATCGGTCGCTCATGGCGTGTGTCGCTCCTTCGGCGTCAACGGGTCGTGGCGGACGTCGGCGCTCGTCGCGATCCGGCGGTCCGTGCCGTGCCGCAGCAGCATCAGCGTGTGCGGGTCCACCGTCACGCGGCCGCGCCGCACGACCGGAAGCTCGTGCTTGGCCGTGTCCACCATCACCACCCAGGTCTTCATCTCTCCCAGCGCGGGCAGCGTGCAGCGGACCGGCAGCTCGCCCGCGTTCAGCAGCAGCAGGATCGTGTCCCCCGACACGACGTGGCCTCGATCGTCGACCTCGTCCGTCGCCATCCCGTCGATCAGCATGCCGAAGCACTGATTGCTCGCGTTGCGCCAGTCGACGTCCTGCATCTCCTTCCCGTCCGGGCGCAGCCACGTCACGTCCTTCCGCTCGGAGCCCGGCACCGCCGCGCCGCGGAAGAAATGACGACGGCGGAGCACGGGGTGTGCCTGACGGATCGCCAGGAGCTTGCGGGTGAATGCCTGAAGCTGTCTCTGCTCCGGCGTGAGGTCCCACGGCATCCAGGTGAGCTCGTTGTCCTGGGCGTACGCGTTGTTGTTCCCCCGCTGGGATCGCGCGATCTCGTCGCCGTGCGCCAGCATCGGCACTCCCTGGGAGAACGCCAGCGTCGCCAGGAAGGTGCGCATCAGCCGGTAGCGCAGCTCGTTGATCTTCGGGTCGGTCGTCTCTCCCTCGACGCCCCAGTTGCGGCTGATGTTGTCGTTGTGGCCGTCCTGGTTGTTCTCGCCGTTCGCCTCGTTGTGCTTCCGCTCGTAGCTCACGAGGTCGCGCAGGGTGTACCCGTCGTGCGCGGTGATGAAGTTGATGCTCGCGTACACGCCGCGGTCGCTCGCCGAGAAGATGTCGCTCGACCCCGCGATGCGACTGGCCATCTCCGGCACCTGACCCGCTCCCCCCTTCCAGAACTTGCGGACCGCATCGCGGTACTGGCCGTTCCACTCGGTCCACCGCACGGGGAAGTTGCCTACCTGGTAGCCGCCAGGTCCTACGTCCCACGGCTCGGCGATCAGCTTGCAGTCGGCCAGCGTCGGATCCTGGTTCATGATGTCGAAGAACGCCGACAGCTTGTCCACGTCGTACAGCTCGCGCGCCAGCACCGGAGCGAGGTCGAAGCGGAAGCCGTCGACGTGCATCTCCTTCACCCAGTAGCGGAGCGAATCCATCACGAGCTGGATCGTCCGGGGTGCCGCATGTTGAGCGAGTTGCCCGTGCCGCTGAAGTCCGTG
>DATFOL010000302.1:0-2984 GCA_035265545.1 Gemmatimonadaceae bacterium
ACGCGGATGACGAGGGGCACACCCGCGAGGAGTCGCAGCGGCTTCCGGGGGAGACGCTTCGCGCCCAGTCGTGCTGGGATGACGGCGAGCGTCTTCATGTGCGGCACGGGGGGCCGCGGCGATGCGCGCGCGAAAGGCGCGCGACCGATGCAACTTTCACGCCAGCTAAGATACGCCGTCCCGCACGGGAAGGCAATGCGCGATGAGGCGCGCTAGCGGCCGATCACGATCTGGAAGCTGTAGCGCGGGTCGCGCTCACCGGCGGCGTCGAACGTCGCTTCGAATCGCAGCACGTTGAGCCCCACGCCGATCCCGAGCTCCTGCTCGAGGCTGGGCAGCGACCCGACGCCGGCGGCGCCCATCAGATGGCGCAGGTGCAGCGTGGGGAATCCCACTGTCGGCAGCGTGATCGCGGCGATCGGGATCTCGTAGCGACTCTCGACGAACACCAGCTGGTCGCCGCCCTGCTCGAGCAGCTCCAGGAGTGGCAGCGTGCCGTTGCGTCCGAGATAGGCGTAACGCGCGCGCGGCGTGGAGTCGCCCGCGGTGGCGACGCCATGCGCCTGGATCTTGAGTCGCTGCTGGGCGAACGTCGGAAACGCGATGGTGCCGTCGAGCGTGAGTTGCGTGAACGAGGACGTTCCCTCCGGCGTGCTGAAGCTCCGCTCTCCCTCTGCGCTGAGCTTCGCCTTGACGAAACCCATCTCGTACTCGAGCGAGCCGCCGAGGAGACCCGAGCCGATCTCGCCGCGCTCCACGAGGGGGTTGGGTCGCGCCATGTGCTCCACGGATTCGCGGCCGGAAAAAGCCCAGACGTTCCCCGCCGCCGTGATCGGCCGGACCTTCTCGTAGCGCGCGCCGATGAACGGCTCGAAGGTGATTCCCGTGCGCTCGATGTGCGCGATCGCGCGCGCCGTGCCGCCGTCGGCGCGGAAGTAGTTGCGCGTGTCGTTCCCGAACACGAGAGTCGCCGCTGAGTTGAGCAGGTCCGCGTAGATCCAGCGCTCGTTCGACCGCGTCATGCGCCCGACATCGGCCTCGAGGCGCAGCGAGCGCTCCGGGGTGACCCGAACAGTGAGTCCCGGATCCACGACGCCGAGGCGGCTGCGATACGTGGCCGTCGGCTGCAGCTCGACGACGCGATCGCCGAGCGTGATCAGCGCACCGACCGGGAACGAGAGTCCGTCGACACGGTCGTAGGTGGGGAGCAGGAAGCCCTGGATGCCCGCGAACTGGAGCGTCGGTGGTCGATCGCGGCGGCGACCCTGATAAACGAGCTCGTATCGCGGCGCCGCGGCCGCGATCACGTAATCGTCGTCGCGATAGCTCTCGACCGAGCCGGCCACCGTGCCGAGAAACGTGCGGTGCACCGCGCCACCGATCGCGACGGCCCGTCCGCTGATCGACGAGCCGGGGCGCAGAAAGAGATCTCCTCCCACCACCACGACGTCGCCCAGCACTTGGCTCGAGACATACGTCGGGCGGCCGAGGACGAGAAGATTCGTCGTCACCACGCTGTCGCGGGGGAGCACGAGATTCTCCGTGCCTGTGCGCAGCGCGTGCGGCCGCGACGCGGCGGCGCGCACGATCGACGCCACGCGCTCCGGGCCCGGCTCGCGCAGGACCACCTCCTGCGCTCCGGCCAGCGTGGGAGCGAGCAGCGCGGCCAGCAGCCCGCGCCTCACCGATCGACGAGGTCGAGGAAGTTTCGCAGGAGCTGCTTGCCGTCGGGGGTGAGGACGGATTCCGGGTGGAACTGCACGCCCCACACGGGATGCGTCGCGTGGCGAAGCGCGTGGATCTCCGTAGGGTCGTGCTCCGCGGTGGCGACGACGCGGAGCGAATCCGGCAGCGTCGAACGCTCGACGGTGAGCGAGTGGTAGCGGCCGACTTGCAGCGGCGAGGGGAGTCCGGCGAAGAGATCGGAGCCATCGTGCGTGATGCGCGAGGTCTTCCCGTGCACGGCGCGCGCGGCGCGGACGACTCGACCACCGTACGCCTCGCCGATCGCCTGATGTCCGAGGCACACCCCGAGAATCGGCGTGGTGGCTCCCCACGACCGAATGACGTCGACCGTCACCCCCGCCTGAGCCGGCGCGCAGGGACCCGGCGAGAGCACGATGCCGTCGGGCGCGAGCTCACCGACTTCCTCCACCGTGACGGCGTCGTTGCGCCGCACGAGCACGTCCGCGCCCAGCTCGCCCAGATACTGGACGAGGTTGTACGTGAACGAATCGTAGTTGTCGATGACGAGCAGCATGGTCGGAAGCGCGGACGGATCGGAGCGACGAATTCATCCCCGCGGATGATAACTCCGGTGGACCTGCCGTAGATACTCCCGGTCCACGTGCGTGTAGATCTGGGTGGTGGCGATGTCCACGTGCCCGAGCATCTCCTGGACGGCTCGCAGATCGGCACCTCCCTCGAGGAGGTGCGTCGCGAAGGAATGGCGCAGGGTGTGGGGCGACACGTGCTTGGTGATGCCAGACCGCTCCACGTAGCCGCGGAGGATCTTCCACGCGCCCATGCGTGTGAGAGGACGTCCGCGGGCGTTGAGGAACAGGATGCCCTTCCCCTCCCCCTTCTCGAGCCGCGGCCGCAGCTCGCGAAGATACACGGCAACGGCGCCGATCGCCGACCGACCGATGGGTACGAGCCGCTCCTTGCTCCCCTTCCCGAAGACGCGCACCAACCCCTCCTCGAGCAGCAGGTCGCGGACGCCGAGCGTGATCCACTCCGAGACGCGAAGCCCGGCGCCATATGCCAGCTCGAGCAGCGCTCGATCCCGAAACACCATCGAGTCGTCGAGCGTGGGCGCCGCGAGGAGCCGCTGCGCTTCGTCAACGGTCAGCACGTCGGGAAGCTCGCGCCAGCGCTTCGGCATCTCCAGACGCTCGCTCGGATCGCGAACGACGACGCCGTCGCCAGTGAGGAAGCGGAAGTAGGTGCGGACGGCGGAGACGTTGCGCCTGATGCTGGCCGGC
>DATFOL010000303.1:0-2207 GCA_035265545.1 Gemmatimonadaceae bacterium
AAGTACGAGCCCGGCAAGCTGCGAGCGAAGCGTCTCGCGCTGTTTACCGGAATGGCCGGGGCGCAGACGATCACGTAAAGACGGCGCACCGCGCGACGATCAGCGCGGTGCCGCCTCCGACCGCACGAGGCTCAGCCCCCAATCCTCGTCGTCGGGGAACGCGGGCAGAATCAGTTCGCCGATGTTGTTGGCGGTGATGCGCCCCGAGCCCACGTCGCGCCACTCGCCCGTCCGCGGGTCGAACCAGCGCGCCCGGTAGGTGGCTTCGGGCTTCGCGCCGCGGATCTTGGCCCGTGCCGCGCCCTTCTCGAAATACGCGAGGAAGAAGTCCATGTCCGCCGTGCGCGCGGCGTAGGCCCAGCCTTCGTACGCCTTGGTGTTGGCCGTGCGCGACGGCACGACCCAATCGTCCGGCACGAGCTCCTGATAGCGCTTCCCCTGCGACATGAGGAACGTCGGCAGGTGCGTCATGTTCGCGCCCGACGGCCAGCGGAAGGCGTCCCACATCTTCGTCGGCGCTGCCGCCTCGATGTCGGCGCCCCAGATGCCCTCGGCGCCGTACACGTGGCCGGCGAGCCCACCCGACAGCACGCTGCCGTACATCGACGAGCGCACGAACTGCGCGTCGCGCGCCGAGCCGCCTTCGGCGCCGTAGCGGTAGCCGCCGTTGAGGCCGCGCGCGTCGACGTAGCCCGAGTAGTACGGCTCGCCGTTCAGCACCGGCTTCGTGCGCGGCGCGCGGAAGATCTCGGTGAGATACCAGTAGTACTCGTGCTCGCGCTTGTTGCCCGTGGTGTGAAGCGTGACCCACGAGTCCGGCCCCCAGTTCGTGTACGTCGATGGATTCGCGTTCGCCGACATCAGCGTGCCGAAGGGCGGCTGGCCGTAGCGCTCGAGCATCCGCGCGACCGCCGCGTTGAACTGCGGCACCGTGATGCTCTCGTCGATGATGTCGAGGTGCACCGGACTGAAGACGATGTTGTTCGCGCCGTAGCGGGCGCGGATGTAGCCCATGTAGCGCGCCGGCGATTCGGGCCAGGCGTGATGCTTCATCCACAGCTCGCTCGCGTCGCGCCGGAACGACTCGACGAACGCGACGAACCCGTGCGCGTTCAGGTAGTCGATCTTGCGATCGATGAACCTGAAGTACTCGGGGTTGATGCGGTCCATGTCGGGGAAGACGTTCTCGTATCCCTTCGCCTTGCCGGGAAAGAGAAAGGGACGGCCGCCCTCGTTCTTCATGTTCTTCGCCGTGCCCGTGCGCGCGTCGGGCCCCGTGCCGAACTCCAGCCACGCACTGCGCACGGTGAGCTTGTTCGTGGAATCGACGATGTGCCACGACTGGCCGTCGTTGTCCCAGTTCGGGAACGCGGCGATGATGCTCACCCAGTTGTAGCCCTGGGCCTTGCGGAAGCGGACGTAATCCTTGAAGCCGGCGTCGGCGCCGATGGGACGCTCGCGGTCGTCGTCGTACCAGCGGAAGCGGTTGCTGCCGGCGGCGTACCAGGTGTCGCCGAGCCCGAAGAACGGCGTGCCGTCGGCGAACTGGAGAGCGTGGTTGTTGGAGGTGACGCGGAGGAAGCCGCGGCGGAGCGGGTTGGCCTGCTTCTCCGCCTCGGTCCACGCGACGGCGGTGAACGTGCCGCGCTTGTTCGTCAGGCCGGGATCAGCCGGGGTCGAGCCGCTCGTCCAGCGCCAGGTGCCGGGCGCGGTGGCGACGACTCGGACGCGGAAGGTGCTGTCACCGTCCCAGAAGCCGTAGACGCGTTGGTGGAAGTTCGGGCCGTCGAGGTCGACCCAGACGGTGACGTCGGCGTATGGGTTGGCGTAGCGTCGCGTGGCGTGGAAGGTGAGCTCTTGCTTCTCCCATGGGTGAATGGGGGCGGCGATGGCGCGCGCTGGCGCGGAGAGCAGTGCGGTGAGCGCGACGAAGGCGACGAGTGAGCGCATGACCGGAAATTATCGGGGTCTGGCGGGGGTTCGCCTCCGCGCCGGCAGACAGATGTCGTTCAGTCCGCTGTCGGCCGACCGGCACCGAGGGCGACGGTGTGCTGTCATCACGTCCCGTCGGGCGATCCGATGACTGCGCGGGGTATACAAGCAACGCGTTGGTGTATGATGCGCGAGTGTATCCAGGCTGGGGGATGGGGAGAGCGCAAAAGAACCGACTTAGGCAAATCTCGATCTGCGACGGTGCAGAAAAGGCA
>DATFOL010000304.1:0-8199 GCA_035265545.1 Gemmatimonadaceae bacterium
CGTCATCCCCGTCCGGCGCGAAGGCGTCCGCCAAGTGGGCGGGATCGTGCACGGCGCGTCGGGCACCGGCGGCACCCTGTTCGTCGAGCCACCGGCCGCGATCGAGTTCGGCAACCGGATTCGCGAGCTCGAGGGCGAGGAACAGGAGGAGATCGAGCGCGTGCTGCGCGAGCTCACCGACCTGCTCCGCCCGCACCGCGACGCGATGATCGACAGCCTCGACGCGCTCGCGGCGCTGGACTCGCTGTACGCGCGCGCACGGTACGCCGTGCGCTTCGAGTGCACGCCGGCGGTGCTGGTCCCGTCGAAGCAGGACTTCGACGTCCACGATGGACGTCACCCGCTGCTGCTCGCGAAGGGAGTCGACGTCGTCCCGTTCAACCTCGGAATGTTGCCGGACGAGCACACGCTGCTCGTCTCCGGACCGAACACCGGTGGCAAGACCGTGCTCCTCAAGGCGCTCGGCCTGATCTCGGCGATGAGCCAGGCGGGGATCCCGGCGCCCGTCGGCGCCGAGAGCCGCGTACCCGTGTTCGACGACGTGTTCGCCGACGTGGGTGACGAGCAGTCGATCGAGGCGAGCCTGTCCACCTTCAGCGCGCACCTCAAGAACCTCTCCGAGATCCTGCGACTCGCCACGCGCGACTCTCTCGTCCTGATCGACGAGCTTGGCTCGGGCACCGATCCGCAGGAAGGCGCCGCGCTCGGCTGGGCGATCCTCGAAGCGCTCACCTCCCGGGAGAGCACGACGCTCGCCTCGACACACCTCGGCCAGTTGAAGGAGCTCGCGACGCAGGTGCCCGGCGTGGTGAACGCGTCGCTCCAGTTCGACGCCGTTCAGCTCGCGCCGACCTTCCGGCTGATCAAGGGTATCCCCGGACGATCCTACGGCATCAGCATCGCGCGCCGCCTGAATCTCCCCGCGGATGTCGTGGCGCGCGCCGAGGAGCGCATCCCGCAGGGTGAGCGCGACATGGCGGCGCTCATCGAACGGCTCGAGCGCAAGGAGAAGGAGCTCGAGGCACGCGAGCGCGAGGCGAGCGCGATGATCGACGATGCGCGAGAGCGCATCGCGAACGTGATCCGGCGCGAGAACAACGTCCGCGAGCGCGAGCGCGCGGCGGAGAAGGCGAGCCGGCAGGAGGCCCGCAAGTACGTGCTCGAGGCGCGTGCCGAGATCGAGCGCACGATCAAGGAGCTCAAGCGCAAGGGCGCCGCGGCCGCCGACGAGGCAGTCGAGGAGATGGGCCGCGAGGCACGCCGTCGTGCCGAGGAGTTGGCGGCCAAGCAGGCGAACGTCCTCGAACGGCTCGACGCCGAGGAGCGGTCGGCCGAACGGAAGCGCGGTCGGGTACCGCCGGCCGAGCGCGGTCCCGTCGCGGTGAACGACGCGGTGGAAGTCGGGACGCTCGGCGGCAAAGTCGGACGCGTGCTGGACGTGCGCGGCAAGGACGCGGTCGTCGCCGTCGGCTCGCTGAAGCTCACGGTCCCCCTCGCGACGCTGCGTCGCACCGACGCGCCGCAGGAGACGGCGGTGAGCTATGTGGGGGACGCGCCCGAGGTCCACGTCAGCACGGAGATCAACCTGCTCGGCTTGCGTGCCGACGAGGCGGAGAGCGCCGTGCTTCAGGCGCTGGACAGCGCCGTACGCGCCGACTTGAAGAGCCTGCGCATCATCCACGGCAAGGGCACCGGAGCGCTGCGCGAGGTGGTGAACGAGATGCTGCGCAAGGACACCCGCGTGCGCGAGTTCCGCATGGGCGCGTGGAACGAAGGCGGCGCCGGCGTCACCATCGCGGTGTTCGCGTGATTCCCGACGAGACCGTCGAACGCGTGCGCGAGGCCGCCGACATCGTCGGCGTCATCGGCGAGTACGTCGAGCTGAAGCGGCAGGGCACCGATTACCGCGGGCCCTGTCCATTCCATCAAGGCACCCACCGCAACTTCTCCGTCTCGCCGAAGAAGGCGATGTACTACTGCTTCGTCTGTCACGAAGGGGGCGACGTCTTCAACTTTCTCACCAAGCGGCTCGGCGTCGATTGGCCGACCGCGGTGCGGATGGTGGCCGAGAAGTCCGGCATCGAAGTAGTGGAGACGCAGAGTCGCCGCTCCGAGCAGAAGGACGATCGCGATCCGCTGTGGGAGGTGAATGGTGCCGCCGCGGAATACTTCCGTCGGATGCTCTGGGAGGACGATCTCGGCCGCGACGCGCGTGCCTACCTCGAGGAGCGCGCCGTCTCCCGCGAGCTCGCCGACCGGGTCGGGCTTGGCTTCGCGCCGCGCGAGATCGGGTTGATGCGGACGCATCTCAACACCCTCGGCTTCGATGACGAGCGGATGACTCAGGCCGGACTGCTCGTCGTGCCGGAGGAAGGCACCGAGCCGCGGCCCCGCTTCCGGGGGCGACTCATCTTCCCGATCTATGATCTGTCCAGTCGCGTCGTCGGGTTCGGCGGACGGCTGCTCGGGCCGGGGGAACCGAAGTATCTCAACTCTGCCGAGTCGGCGATCTTCAGCAAGGGCCGTCTGCTCTATGGCCTCAACTGGGCCAAGCAGGCGGCGAGGCGCGACGAACGCATGCTCGTCGTCGAGGGATACTTCGACGCGCTGCGCCTCATCGGCGCCGGTATCGAGTCCGTCGTCGCTCCGATGGGCACGGCCCTCACGGAGGATCAGGCGAAGCTGATCCGACGGTACACCGAACGCGTCTTCCTGCTATACGATTCGGACAAGGCAGGACTGAAAGCCACCTTCCGCTCGGGTGACGAGCTGCTCCGGCAGGGCGCGTCGGTGCAGGTGGTGACGCTCCCGGACGGTGAGGATCCCGACAGCTTCGTGCGCACGCACGGAGCGCGCGGGCTCGAGGCTCAGCTGGCGAGCTCCATCGATGTCTTCGAGCGGAAGATCCAGATCCTCGAGCGCGGCGGCTGGTTCGCCGATCTTCGACGCAAGCGCCAGGCGCTCGACCGCCTGCTTCCGACGCTTCGCGCGACGAGTGACTCCCTCACCCGCGACATGTATCTCGGCCACGCGAGCGCCGCCGCCGGCGTGTCGCGCGAGATGCTGGAGCGCGAGCTGGCGAATGCCCGACCGCGCGTGGTGCGAGGCACGCGGGTACCGCCGCCGGACGGTTCCGACGCCGACCCGCGCGACCAGCGCGGTCGGCCCGTCCCGCCGCCGGACGTGCAGCGCGTCCGCCGCGGCGACCGTCGTCGTGGGACAGGCGAGCGCGCCGGCGGCGCCGAGCGTGAGCTCGTTCGCGTGCTGCTGCATCGGCCCGGCTACTTCGAGCAGGTCATCGAGCGTGTCGGCCCCGACAGCTTCCGCGATCCCGAGCTGCGACGCATCTTCGCGGCACTCGTCGTGCTCGGCGGGGAGGCGGACCCGGAAGCGCTCGCGGAGCGACTCGATCCCGAGTCGATCGAGCTGTTGCAGGAGCTGCTCGAGGAGAACGGCGGCTTGGACCACGCCGACGAAGCGGTGTCGGGAAGCCTCGGTCTGCTGCACGAGCGCGCCCTCGCCGAGCGGATGAGCGAGATCGACCGCGAGCTTCCGCTCGCCAACTCGGATGAGAAGGACCAGCTCACGCGCGAGAAGATGCAGTTGACCGAAGAGCTGCGACGCCTCGGCGGCCGCAGCTGGAAACAGTTCCGGTAGATGAATGCGCAGGCGTGTATGATCCCTGTGGATCGATTTCTCTCCTCTTCACTCGAGCGCCATGCATCCTGACGTCCAGTCGCTCCTCGCCGTGCAACGCGACGATCTCGAGATCTACGGCCTCGAGTCCCGACTCGCCGCGCTCGCGCCACGGCTCGCCGCTCTCGAGAACGAGCGCTCGCGCGCTGCGACGGAGCTCGAGCGGGCGCGCAAGGCCGTGGAGACCGAGGAAGCCCGACACCGCGAGGCCGCGCACCGGGTCGAGACTCACCGCCAGCTGGTGGAACGCAGCCAGCGCGCGTACGAAAGCGTCACGTCGCCGCGCGAGGCGAATGCGGCGATGGCGCAGCTCGAGCAGACCAAGCGGATGGTCGACGACAGCACGCGCGACGCGGCGCAGATCCAGGGCCGGATCAATGAGATGCGCCATCACGTCGCCGATCTGGAAACGGCGCTGACCGACGTCGAGCGCCGGCAAGCCGAGGCGCGGTTGGCGCTCGACACGGAGCGAGCGGAGATCGACGGCGAGCTCGCGCAGGCGCGCACCAAGCGCGAGCGCACGGCCCAGGCGGTGCCGCGCAGCATGCTGTCGAAGTACGACAAGGTGCGCTCGCGGCGACGCGCGGAGACGGTGTTTCCGCTTCGCGGACCGTCGTGCAGCGCCTGCGACACCGCCATCCCCACCCAACGCCGGGCCGCGATGGCCGCCTCGGGAACGATCGAGATGTGCGAGGGCTGCGGAGCGCTCCTGTACGCGGCGGAATGACGACGCGCTGACCGTTGTTCGCTATCCGCGCGAGCCCTAGCTTCCGGTGATGACCGCGTCCGCTCCCGCCGCTCGTCCACGCGCTCGCTGGATCCTTCCGGAGCCGCCCGATCCGGCCGCGGTGCGGAGCCTTTGCGACGAGCTGCTTCTCCCCGAGCCGATCTGCCGGCTCCTCGCCGCTCGCGGCCACCTCCCCGCGGAGTCCGCCAAGCGCTACCTGCGGCCGCGGCTCGACCAGCTACTTCCTCCCGAGCAGCTCCTCGATCTGAGCCGCGCCGTCGAGCGGCTGGTGCGCGCGATCCGCGATGGCGAGACGATCCTCGTCCACGGCGACTACGACGTCGACGGCATCTCGTCGACCACGCTGCTCACCAAGGCGTTCGGGGCACTCGGGGCGAAGGTGGTGCCCTTCATCCCGCGTCGCATCACGGATGGCTACGACCTCACCGAGGCTGGCGTGCGGGCGGCGCGCGATGCGGGAGCCACCGTCGTCGTCACCTGCGACTGCGGCACCAGCGCGGTAGCACCCGTCGCGTCGCTGCAGACCGCCGGCATCGACGTGATCATCAGCGATCACCACCTTCCCGGCGGCGATCTCCCGAACGCCTACGCGATCCTCAACCCCAAGCGTCCGGGGTGTGGCTCGGAAGACAAGGATCTCGCCGCGGTGGGGGTCGCCTTCAAGCTCGCGCTCGCGGTCACGCGTGCGCTCGGCGGCAACGAGAACTTCGTCTTCGGCATGCTCGACCTCGTGGCGCTGGCCACGATCGCCGACATCGCGCCGCTGCGTGGCGAGAACCGCGTCTTCGCGCGCTACGGCCTCAAGATGCTCGCCGAGACCAAGAACCTCGGCCTTCGTGCTCTGATCCGCTCGGCGGGGCTCGACGGGAAGCCGCTCACGGCGGGGCGGGTCGGCTACATCCTCGCCCCCCGGCTCAACGCGGTCGGCCGACTCGGGCACGCACTGCGCGGGGTGGACCTTCTCACCGCCCAGACCGAGCACGAGGCGAACGCGATCGCGCGAGAGCTGGAAGAGCTCAACGCGCGTCGGCAGGAGATCGATCGCGCCACGCTCGAGCAGGCGCGCCAGCGCGTGCTCGCGCTCGATCTGGACGAGACGTTCGGCATCGTGCTCGCGGCCGAAGGCTGGCATCCCGGGGTGATCGGGATCGTCGCCTCGCGCATCGTCGAGGAGTTCGGCCGTCCGAGCATCCTCATCGCGCTCGATGGCGAGGAAGGGAAAGGCTCCGGCCGTTCGATCTCACGCTTCGATCTTCACGCGGGAATCGGCGGCTGTCGGCATCTGCTCAAGCGATTCGGCGGACACCGGAGCGCCGCCGGCGTCACCATCGCGCGTGATCAGGTCGAGACGTTCGCCCGTTGCTTCAACGACGCGGCGCGCGCTGTGTTGTCGCCGGAGGATCTCGTCCCCGAGCTCCGCATCGACCTCGAGGTCGCGCTGGCCGATCTCACCCCTGGCTTCGAGGCGTTGCTGCGCCATCTCGAGCCGTGCGGCATGGGCAACCCCTCGCCGATGCTGCTCACCCGCAGGGTGCGTCTCGCGGCTCCGCCCAGAGTCGTCGGCCAGGGAGGGCTCAAGCTGCGTCTTCAGACCGACGAGGGGCCGCTCGAGGCGATCGGATGGTCGCTGGGCGGCCGTATCGGCGAGATCGACGTGAGTCGCTCCCTCGACATCGCCTTCCGCCTGGAGCGCGACGACTATCAGGGCGTCTCGAGACTGCAGGCGAGGCTGGCCGACTTCCGCGCCTGAGCGATGCGCATCGTCGCGGGACGCTGGCGCGGCAGGGAGATCGAGGCGCCGGTCGGCCGCGCGGTGCGACCCACGGCGGATCGGGTGCGGGAAGCCTGGATGAGCATCGTCAGTCCAAACCTTCCGGGCGCCCGGGTCCTCGATCTCTGCGCTGGATCGGGCGCGCTCGGCATCGAGGCCGTCTCGCGTGGCGCGGCGTACGCCGACCTCGTGGAGATAGCGCCACCGAGTCTCCGCGCGATCCAGAGCAACCTCACCGCCCTCGGCGCAGGCGACGAGATCCGCGTTCATCGGAAGGACGCGCTCCGCTTCGTGGAAGGGTTGCAGGCCGGCGCGTACGACGTCGCCTTCGCCGATCCTCCCTACGACCTCGGGATGGCGGAAGCGATCGCCGAGCGCTGGCTCGCCGTGCCGTTCGCCGACGTGCTCGGCGTGGAGCATCGGCGCACCGAGCGCCTGCCCGGCGAGGGTGATCGCCGCCAGTATGGCCAGACGGCGATCACCTTCTTCCGGCGCGACTGATCGCTCGCGGCGCGATTGCCTTTTCCACCACCGGTATCGATCCTTCCCACGTGCCGAACTCGAGAATCGCCATCTACGCGGGGAGCTTCGACCCGATCACGCGCGGGCACGAAGATCTCATGCATCGCAGCCTGGAGTATGTCGACCGGCTCATCGTCGCCGTGGCGGTCAACTCCTCCAAGCAGCCGCTGTTCTCGATCGAGGAGCGCGTCGAGTTGATCCGCACCGCGCTGGCCGACGAATCGCGCATCGAGGTGCGTTCGTTCGGCGGGCTGCTCGTCGACTTCGCGCGCGAGTGCGGGGCGAGCCTCCTCATCCGTGGCCTGCGCGCGGTGAGCGACTTCGAGTACGAGTACCAGATGGCTCTCATGAATCGCCACCTCTCGCCGCGCCTGGAGACCGTGTTCATGGTCCCTTCGCTCGACACGACCTACATCAGCGCGAGCCTCGTGCGCGAGGTCGCACGCTACGGCGGCGAGGTCGGCGACCTGGTGCATCCTCGCGTGGCCGAAGCGCTCCGCTCCAAGATCGTCGCTCGGTGAGCTTCGTCGACGCGATCCGGTCGCGCGCCACCGCGAACCGGCGCCGCATCGTGATGCCCGAAGCCGACGATCCGCGTACGCTCGAAGCGGCGCGTGCGTTGGCCCATGCCAAGGTCGTCGAGCCGGTATTGATCGGTGCATCGGCGGCTGGCGTACCGTGCGAAGTCATCGATCCGAGCGTTGGCGGACTGGCCGACGAGGTGGCGTCCGAGCTGCTCGCACGCCGCGGTCCGAAGGGGATGACCGAGGCCGAAGCAGCGTCGCATGCCCGCTCGCCACTGATCGTGGCGGATGCCCTGGTGCGCTGGGGACGCGTGGACGGGTGCGTCGCGGGTGCGGTGCACACCACGGGCGACGTGCTGCGGGCCGCGCTCTGGCTCGTCGGTCCGGCCGCGGGCGTGACCACCATCTCCAGCGCGTTCTACATGGACGTGGCGCCGTTTCGTTCGACCGAGCGCGAGGTGCTCACCTTCGCCGATTGCGCCGTAGTACGCTATCCGACCGCCGCGCAGTTGGCCGACATCGCCATCGCCGCGGCGGTGGACCGGCGCCGGATCGTGGGTGATGAGCCACGCGTTGCGTTGCTTTCTTTCAGCACGCGCGGCAGCGGCGCCGGCGCAAGCGTGGACCTCATTCGGGAGGCGCTCGCGCTCATACGGGAAAAAGCACCCGAGCTCGGCGTGGACGGAGAATTGCAAGGGGACGCAGCGCTCGTGGCGGAGGTGGCGGCCCGAAAGGCCCCCGACAGCTCCGTTGGCGGGAGGGCGAACGTGCTGGTCTTCCCTTCGCTCGATGCTGGAAACATCGCCTATAAGTTGGTACAGCGGCTGGCGTTGGCGCGTGCGATCGGGCCCATTCTCCAGGGAATGCGACGCCCATGCAACGATCTCTCGCGTGGCGCCTCCGCTGATGACATCTTCAATGTGGCTGCCATCACCGCA
>DATFOL010000305.1:0-2040 GCA_035265545.1 Gemmatimonadaceae bacterium
ACGAACCGGAACGTCGCGATGTTGTCCGCCGTCGTCAGCGCATCGGCGTAGCGGAAGTCGATCTCGTGCTGGCCGTGCGCCACCTCGTGATGCGCCGTCTCCACCTCGAACCCCATCTGCTCGAGATCGTCGACGATCGCGCGGCGTGCCTCCTCCCCGAGATCCACCGGCGCCAGGTCGAAGTATGAGCCGACGTCGTGCGTCTCTGTCGACGACTCGCCGTCCGGCCCGCGCTTGAACATGAAGAACTCGGCTTCCATCCCCGCGTTCATCGTGAAGCCAAGCTCGGCGGCGTCGGCGATCACCCGCTTCAGAGCGCCCCGCGGGTCGCCGGGAAAGGGCTCACCCGTAGGCAGATTGATATCGCAGATGAGCCGGCCGACGCGCGAATCGGGGTCGCCCCACGGGAAGATCCGGAAGGTCGAGAGGTCAGGGGCGAGGAGCATGTCGCTCTCCTCGATCCGCACGAACCCCTCGATGCTCGACCCGTCGAACATGATGTCGCCGGTCAGGGCCTTCTCGAACTGCGAGCGCGGGATCTCGACGTTCTTGTTGACCCCGAGGATGTCGGTGAACTGGAGCCGCAGGAACCGGACGTTCTCCTTGCGGGCGATCTCCAGGACGTCCTTCGCGGTGGCGCCCTTCAGGTCGGGTAACAGCGCACGGGATTCTGGCACGGCACGAATGCTCGCCGCCGACTCGCGTGCTGTCAACGCGCTGCTCCTGCGTCCGGCACGTCAGTTGCCCGGTGGGTATCCCTGCCCCGAACAGGCGGGACGGCAACACGCATCTCAGCGACGAGGAAAGACCATGAAGATCTCGGAGATCATGTCCAAGAATCCGCGCACGGTGTCCCCGGACACGCCGGTGTCGGAAGCGGCCCAGATGATGAAGGAGGAGGACGTCGGCCTCGTGCCGGTCATCGAGCGCGTGGGCGGCGCGGAGACGCGTGGTCGACTGGTCGGCGTCGTGACCGATCGTGACATCGCGATTCGCGCCGTAGCCGAAGGTCGCGCGACGGATGCCCCGGTAAGCGAGTTCATGTCGGGTGGCGTGAAGACGTGCAGCCCCGACGATTCTGTCGAGGACGCGATGGAGCTGATGGGACGCGAGCAGGTGCGCCGCCTCCCGATCGTCGACGAGCGCGGCTCCCTCGTGGGCGTCGTCGCGCAGGCGGACCTCGTGCGCCTGTCCGGCAAGGACAAGCAGGCCGAGAAGGTGGTCGAGAAGATCTCGCAGCCCGGCGGCAGCCACCAGACTTGATTCGCGCGGCGCGCGGCGTGAGCGCCGCGCGTCCGCTGCCAGGGGGTGTCGCCGCCGTGTAGCTTTGTGGCGATGACGACACCCCCGGCTTCACCGCTCGCGCCGACGCCCGACGGCACCAGCACGTCGCGCTGTCCTTCGTGCGGCGCGCCGGCCTCGGGTCGCTTCTGCTCGAGCTGTGGCACCGCCCTCGCCGGCGCGACCTGCGCCACCTGCTCGGCCTCGCTCACCCCCGGCGCCCGCTTCTGTCACCGCTGCGGCACTCCCGCCGGCGCGCCGTCCGCCGCGCGATCGCGCGGGTTCGCCAGCGCCCTGCCCTGGGCGGTCGCCGCGCTCGCGCTCGTCTCGCTCACCGCGCTGGTGGTGGGCCAGCGCTTCGGCGCGCGCAATACCGCGAGCGCGACGACCGACGTGCTCGACGGCGCCAACATGCAGGGCTCCACGCCCATCTCGGCCGCTCCGTCGACCGATGCGGGCGGACCCGCCGGCGCTCCGCCACGCGCCCCCGACATCAGCCAGCTCACCCCGGAGCAGCGCGCCGAACGGCTGTACGACCGGATCATGACCGAGCACGAGGCGGGACGCATCGACGCCGTGCGCTCCTTCCTGCCGATGGCTCGCGCGGCGTACGAGATGATCGGCACGCTCAACCTCGATCAGCGCTACGACCTCGGCCGACTCGGCGAGGTGGGCGGTGATACCGCGCTCGCCCGCGCGCAGGCCGACACCATCCTCGCGGCGCGGCCGACGCACCTGCTCGGGCTCATCCTCGCCTCG
>DATFOL010000306.1:0-19887 GCA_035265545.1 Gemmatimonadaceae bacterium
CTCGAGGGACGTCGGGGCAGGGTGTGGAGCGGAAGCGGTCATGAGGTCGGGGATCGTTGGTTCGATGCTCGGGTCTGGCAAGAGCAGTGCGCGCGACCACGCTCGGCGTGGAAACGCAGGGAGGGGGCTCCGGCACGGAGCCCCCTCCCTGCCGCGACTCGATGCTACTGCTTGATGACCCAGACGCGGATCTCGGGCTTCACGTCGGCGTGCAGCTTGACCGGCACGCGATAGACGCCGAGCGCCTTGATGGGCTCGTGCAGATCGATCAGGCGCTTCTCGATGTGGAAGCCCTGTGCGGTGAGCTGCTCGGCGATGTCGGCCGAGGTGACGGACCCGAACAGCTTGCCCTCCTCGCCGACGCGCGCCGAGAAGGTGAGCTGCACCTCCTCGAGCCGCTTGGCCAGCTCGGAGGCCGACTGGACGCGCTCGTTCTCGGCCGCCTCGAGGCGGCCGCGCTCCTGCGCGATGCGCTTCAGGTTGCCGGGCGTCGCTTCGTACGCGAAGCCATGGGGAAGGAGGAAGTTGCGGGCATATCCGTTCTTGACGGTGACGACGTCTCCTGGCTTGCCCAGGTTCTCGACCGCCTGGCGGAGAATGATTTCCATGAGTTGAGCCTCTGATTACGTGGTAGGGCGCGCACGGCTGCGCCAGTCAGCCCAGGTATCGCCCAGGCCCAGCCCGAAGGCGGCGAGCGCCAGGAGCATGAACCCGAGCACGGCGACCGCGTTCAGCACCGGCCACCACAACATGGCGAACCCCACGAGCAACGCGGCGGCGAGCGCTCCCGGCGCAAGGAACCAGGAGAGCACACCAAAGCCGCGGATCGCGTAGAGTGCGCCGAAAAAGACGAGCAGGTTGCGACCGGTCACGTCGAGGAACCCGAGCGCCGGCACGAAGACGATCGTGAGCCCGGCGATCAGCCCCCATATGAACTGGTCGTTGAAGCGGAAATCCTTCAGAAACCCGAGCGGCGCACCGAGTCGGGTGCGGGAGATGCGATGGTACGTCCCCCACGCCAGCGCGAGCGCCACGAGCGACTCCAGGAGCAGCAGCGATGGAAACAGTCCCGCCCCCGTTTCGGCCATCGTGCGCAGCTGCGTCTCCACCTCGTTGGGAAGTGAGGCGATCTGCGGCATCGACTTCACCACCTCGGGGTGCTGCTGGAGCGCAGAGCGGAAGATCGCGAGCGTCTCGGTATTGCGGCGCGCGAACTCCGCTTGCACCGCGAGACGTGCACGGGACGGCGTGAGGGGACCGCGACTGCTCATGAGCAGCACGATCGTCAGCGCCAACGACACCGCGGAGAGCGCGCGCGAGAAGAACGGCCGCCGGGTTCCGAACAGGCAGATCAATCCGAACGAACCGGCGAGGAGCAGGCTCCAGCCACGCACGAGGTTGTAAAACGCCCCCCCCTGCGCGGGCTGCAGCAGCATCCACACCGACAGCCCGACCCAGGTGACGGCGAGCAGCAGCCGTCCCCCGGCCCACCACCCCACGAGACAGCACGCGGCGAGCGCGGGCATCAGGAGGAGGAGCGTGTCCTCCACCGGAAGCAGCGCACGCAGCGGCGTGTACGGCGGGATGAGCAGGAACGCCGCGAGCGCGAGGAGGAGCTTCCCCCACCCGCGCTCGGACGGCGCCGGGGTCGCGGCGTCTTCCATCTCAGCTCTGCAGACCCCGCGTGTAGGGGAGCAGCGCGAGGTAGCGAGCGCGCTTGATCGCGGTGCTCAGCTGACGCTGATGCCGCGCGCACACGCCGCTCAGGCGGCTCGGCAGGATCTTGCCGTGATCGGTGATGAAGCGGCCGAGGGTGCGCTCGTCCTTGTAGTCGACGAAGCGCACGCGGCTCTCGCAGAAGGGGCAGGCCTTGGTTGGGCGTCTCATCGTCTACTCCTCGTCCTCGTCGTCTTCTTCCGCACGCTTCTTGGCGAGCGCGAGCTCTTCCTCGGTCATCGGCGGAGCGCCGACTTCGTGCTCCTTGATGGTCAGCAGATAGCGGATCACGCTGGGATCGAGCTTGAGCGCGCGCTCGTACTCGGGAATCCCGGCACTCTCGGCGTCGAACCGCGCGACGACGTAGTAGCCGTTCTCGCGCGGGCCGATGGGATAGGCGAGCTGGCGCCGGCCCCAGTGATCGAGCTTCATCTCTCCGGTCGTGCCCAGGAGCTGATGGAAGCGATCGAGCTTCTCGGTGACGGCAGTGTCTTCGAGCGTCGAGTCGAAGACATAGACCGCCTCGTATGGACGTGGCATGTCCTGGCAATCCTCCCTTTGGACGTAGCCGCCCCCCGCTGGTTGCCGGAGCGAGGGGAGGGGAAGTTGTTGGCGCATCGAGCGTAACGACGCGCGGGTAGCCACTCAACGTACACCCGGACGGACCTGCAGAGAAGTGGAACGCCTTGCTTCAGTGCACGGATCGTTCGGGCGATCCACGGCTGTCGCGGCCAGGCGACGTCAGTGCGACCGCCACGGTGTAGCGAAATGGGCCCCGGGACGAGGTTGGAGGAGCGTCCGGCACCCAAGAGCCTGTCAACCAATGGGTTACATGCAACCCAGCCTGGTCCGTGGATGTGAGGGAGGCAGCCAGGCCTATCGGCCGGCCGCCGCGCGTTCGTATTGTGTCCGCCCCGCAACGGACACCCGATATCACCATGATCTCGCGCCGATCCGCCCGGCACTCCGAGCAGTTACTCCACTCGCTGCCAGCACTTGCGCTGGCTCTCGTCGCCGCGCTGCCACCCTCGGCGTGGGGGCAGCGGCGCGCGACGATCGACGGCGCTGCCTTCGCTGAGGCCGCCGCGAACGCGCGTCTCGCGAACGAGGCCTTCGTGCGCTCCGATCGGCTGATGATGGACTGGCTCACGCTCGCCGATCCGCGGTCCGGACTGCTGCCGCGCAACACGACGAACGACCGCGACATCTGGAACGCGAAAGACTGCGCGGCGGATCTGTACCCCTTTCTCGTGCTGACGGCGTGGTACACGCGCCCGGAGCTGTACGCGACGCGGATGCAGGAGATGCTGCTGACCGAGACCGCGCTCACCTCGCGCATCGGGCGGCTGCCCGATACGTACTCGTTCTCCAGGCAAGGCTTCGCCGACGCGAGGATCGACACGGCGGCCATCATGTTCGGCGGCTCGGAGTACGTGAAGGACGGCCTCATGCCGATCACCGAGCTGCTCGGCGTCACGCCGTGGCGTGCGCGGATGCTCGGGATCGTCGATGATCTGTGGCGCTATGCACCCGTCGCCACGCGCTACGGGCCGATCGTCTCGTTGGATCCCGAGGTGAACGGCGACATGCTGCTGGTGCTGTCGCGACTGTATTGGATGACGCGTGATGCGCGCTACCTCGAGTACGCTACCCGGCTCGGCGACTACTACCTGCTGGACAGTCACCACCCGACGCGCGACTTCGCGACGCTGCGGCTGCGTGATCACGGGAACGAGGTCGTCTCGGGGCTCACCGAGCTGTACGCGACGCTTCTCAAGGTGCAGCCGGCGAAAGCACTCGCGTATCGCGCGCCGATCCACGAGATGCTGGACCGTATCCTCGCCGTCGGGCGGAACGAGGACGGCCTGTTCTACAATGTGATCGACCCGCGCGCGGGCAAGCCGGTCGATTCGCACATCGCCGACAACTTCGGGTACGTGCTCAACGGCTACTACACGATGTACGAGCTCGACGGGACGCAGCCCTATCGCGACGCGGTACTCAAGGCGCTCGGCGCGCTCAACGGGAAGTATCGCGGGTTCGACTGGGAGAATCTCGGTCAGGATGGCGATGCGGACGCGATCGAGGGGGCGCTGTACCTGTACAACCGCGAGCCGGTTCCCTCCGCGGCCGCGTGGATGGACTACCAGATCCGCTGGATGTGGAGCAAGCAGGACTCGGCGCACCGCCCGAACATGGAGCGTTGGCGAGGGCGCGGGATCGTCGAAGGGTGGTACGCCGACGGAAACTTCAACCGCACGTCATTGATGTACGCGCTGTGGAAGACCCAGGGCACGAGCGCGCGGCCGTGGCGCTCGGACCTCCGGTTCGGCGCGGTGCGCCGCGGCGAATCACTGGCGCTGACGGTGGAGGCCGATTCGGCGTGGCGCGGCGTGTTGCGCTTCGATGTCCCACGACACCAGACCATCCTGGGTCTGCCAATGGACTGGCCGCGGATCAACTCCTACCCGGAGTGGTACACGGTCGACGAGCGAGCCCGATACCGCGTGCTGGACGTCTCGACCCGGCGGCGGCGGACCATGACGGGTGAGGAGCTCGCGCGCGGACTGGCCGTCGAGGCGCAGCCACGCCGACAGGTCAGGCTGGAGATCTCGCGGGAGTGAGCGGGATCGGGGATTGCGTCCGGCGGCATCGACCCGCCGATTGGTCGTTCGCGCTCGTGGCGCGAGGCGCCCGGGTCTAGCGGTGGCACTCCGGCAGACTAGAATCCCCGGTACCCGCAGGGTCGCAACGCCGGAGACGGAGGTACCCATGTCGGAGCGTGGATCAACGAGCCTGTTCGAAGTCGTGTTCTACTGCGTCGCGCTGGCCGCGCTGATGCTCTGGTCGTTCCGGCACGTGGACCTTCCCTGGTAGACGACGGGTATCAGACTGGCGCGAATGCTGCTCTGTGTACACGAGGAACGGCCAATCTCGAGGGTTCGGAACGTGCGTGACTTGCTGGCGTTCGTGGGTGCGATGTACGGCGCCGTCGTCGGGGGAACGGCGGCGAGTGCAGTCCTGGTGGGAAGCGGCCTCGGAATGCCGCTGCGATTCGGCGTGCCGGGTACGAGCGGGCTGGCGCTGATGGGCGTGGGTATCGTCGCCTACAGCTTCTACAAGTTCGCTCGCGACGACTGAGCGGGCCCGCTCGCGACGGGCGAGCCGATCAACGCCGGAACGACGGGCCGGCAGCGCCGGAGCGCGGGACTGGCAGGCGCAGTGCGTGATTTCTAGTTTCGGCGCGGCACCGCACTGCGCGGTCTCGACCGCAATCGCCGAGCTTCCCGCGATGAACTCACCCGCCGACGTCCGCGCCCGCTGGTTGGCGTACCTCCACTCGACTGCACCCGCCGATCGGCCGCGCGCCGAGGCCGGAGTGCGAGCGTTGTACGCTGCGGCTGGGTTCAAAGAGCCAGATCATCTGCTCTGGTTCCCGTCGCCGCGTGCGGCGTCGTGGGCAATCGCGGCGCTCGTGCCGATGGAGGACCGCAGCAGCCGCGAGCTCCTCGATCCCAGTGTTCTCTCGACAGAGGAAGCCGAGCGTTTGGAACGCGCGCGAGCCGACCTGCGGGAGCGAGTGGGTGCGCAAACCTGGGACGATGTGATCTCGGCCATCGGCTCATCGAAGGGGAGCTGGATCGGGATGGATCCAAGCCGCACGTTCGCCATCGCATTCATGGAGGCGCGATACGACAGCGTCGATGACGTTTCAGCGCTGTTCGACGTGCCGGATGAAGAGGACGTGCTGGCGCGCGCCGAGAAGCATCTATGGGGCCCGAACTGGGGCGTCGTGCACAGCGCGCTGCATTGTCCGACGACCAACTTCCTGCTTCGCCGGTCGTTCGTCGACGAGCAGACGTTTTCCACGCTCGCGGCCGACGAATCGCGCGCCGCCGACGGCGAGCTGCCGCCCATCTTGCGCGCTGCGGGAGAGATCGCGCGGTCGTCGGGTCTGTGGTGGCCGTATGAGCATGCGGCCATCCTCTCCGACAGACCGTTGGAGATCCACCTCAACGAGCGACGAGTTCCGCATCGCGAGGACGGTCCCGCGATCGTCTTCCGCGACGGTTGGCGGGTTTACGCGTGGAACGGCAAAGCGGTACCGGAGCGCTGGATCATGCAGACCGAATCGGTTCCGGCGGGAGAGTACCGGGGCTTCGACCCCTCGTTTTCTCAGTGGGCGAAATCCAGGACGGGATCCGCACGAGGACCGAAGAAGCGGGTGAAGCCGGGTTCGATCCTGAAGACGGTGCTGCCGTCGGATCCTGCCGCCCGGCTCGAGCAGCTTCGAGCGTACGCGGGCGGCAAGCTTCCGCGTCACGATCGGTATGTGGGTGGCGCACACCGCGCGGTCTGGCAGGAGCTGATCGGGATGGGTGCCGCCGTGCGTGACGATCCGAATGCGGCGGATGCGCTCGCAGTGGCCTATGAGACGATGCAGCGCGTGGAGTCCAACGTGCGGGTGCTCGTCAAACGGTTGACAGAACAAGGATATACGTTCGCGGCAGATGGCGCCGGCAGCACTATCCCGCAGCTCGCCGAAGGCCTGATGAGCGCATTGCTGTGGACGCGCGACAAGATGCTCAGCCAGGGCAGCCAACCGAAGGTGCAACGGGGCGAGGGCAGAACGCGGGCACACGTACGACCTGGGCCGAGCGCTTCCCAGGAGGTCGCCGACTTCGAGAAGGAGTTCGGCACGCTGCCGCTGTCGCTGCGAGCGTTCTACGAGGTGGTCGGGAAGGTGAACCTGACCGGGCGTCATCCAACCGTCGATCCGCCTGGCAACGCAGTCGCGACCGACCCGCTCCTGGTTTACGGCCTGGACGAAGGCGCCCTCGAATACGATGAGGAAGACGGCGACGAAGGTTCACCGTGCGCGATCACCATCGCGCCCGACGACCTGCACAAGGCCAACGTGAGTGGCGGGAGCCCGTACACCATGGCGTTTCCGGATGCGAGAGCCGATGGTGAGCTCGTGGACGAGCGCCATCAGCTTTTCTTCGTCGACTACCTGCGGCTCTGCTTCGAGTTCGGCGGGTTCCCGGGCTACGAGGGTAAGGGCACTCAGCCCCAAGAGCTACGCGCGCTGGCCGAGGGCCTAGTCGCGTTCTAGCTCCGCGTATTCACATCGCGTCGTCGCGTCGCCGATGTGACCGTGATCTCTGAGGCGACGACGAGCGGCGAACGAGACTATCGCGACTTTACATCCGCGCGGGCCTGGCGTATGCGCAGAATGGACAACGACCATGCGTCGACAGTGACGAGCATGCAGACCGATCGTCAGTGTCGCGTTGCACCAGCGGGATGTACGGAGATGACGATTGGGCGTTTCCATCGTCCGCGGCGACTGCTCCGTACTCCTGGAAACATCGTGCGCCATAGCGAGTTGAAAACCGTGGTCCCCGCTGGTGCATCACCGGTACGGAGACCGCAAAGACAACCGCAGTCAACCCGCCCCCAGCCCCGTCGAGGCCCGAGAGGATGCGCTATTTGGATGATGAGGGACGGGTGTGGACCGTCCGGGACGTCGCGCAAGTGCCGGAGCGCACGCTCGTCGAGCCAGGCCATCCTCAGTCTGTGGAGCGTTACTTCATCGCAGGGAATGGAGAAAAGCGCCTGTATAGCTTCACCGAAGGTGAGCATCGATCCCCAAGCAACGAGCAGCTCGAACGGCAGCTACGCGACGCGAAATTGTTCGCGCCACAACGCGTGAGTGTGCCAGTCCTGAAGCAAGGTCTGCTCACACCGTAGGGGTCGAGGGACAGCGACGATACGCGGCGCGAAGATTTGACCACCGCGGCCGCGGCGCAATTGCGTTCAAGACTCGCTCCAGACGCCGAACGAACTATGCGGCCTGCCCGCTTGCTCGCAGAGAAGCACTAGTCGCGCATTCTTCGCGAGACGCCAACCTCGCCACTTCGAGGCTGACCGCTTGCTCCTGTGGCGAATCGGGTTCGCCGCCAGCACCGCTCTGGTGGTCGCGGCGTCCCTGTGCGCCGTCGAGCACGATCTGATCGAGCGTCCATCGGTGCTTTCAAGGGCCACGTTGCTAGAGGCGATATCCCGCGTCGCGGCCACTGTGGTATCTCTCGCGGCCGCGTGCGCGGGCGCCATGCCCTCGCCCGTGGAGCCGGGTGGCCACCAGGTGCTCTTCATCGGCAACAGTCTGACCGAAACAAATGGTTTGCCCGCGGTCCTCTCGGAACTCGCCGCGAACGTCGGCGACACGATTCGCGTCGCATCGGTGACACTCTCCGGAGCCGCACTGGGCGATCACCTGCTCGATGGCACCGCTGCGCGGACCATTCGGAGCCAGCGGTGGGAGCTCGTCGTGCTCCAACAGGGTCCCTCGAGCCTGCCTCTCAATCGTGATTCCCTGATCTACTGGTCGCGACAGCTCGCGCCACTCATCCAGGCCGCCGGCGCCCGACCCGCGCTCTTGATGGTGTGGCCGGAGTCGGCTCGCCCGGCGGCGTTCGACGCCGTGCGTGATTCGTATCTCGCGGCCGCCGAGGCGGTCGGCGGCGTGTTCATTCCGGCTGGTGAGGCCTGGCGCACCGCCTGGGCCGTCGATCCTTCGCTGCCGTTGTATGGGCCGGATGGATTTCACCCATCGGCGCTCGGCACCTACCTCTCGGCGCTCGTTCTGTACGAACGTGTGACGGGCCGCGACGCGCGGGGCCTGCCTACACGTATCAACGTGGGAGGCCGCCCACTACCCGCCGCCGAAGGCGCTATTCGCCGCATGCAGGCGGCAGCGCACGAGACCAACGCGCGATTCCCGGTCGCCGCCATGAGGTGACGCAGAATCGCTAGACGTTGAACCGAAACAGCAGCACGTCGCCATCCTGGACCACGTAGTCCTTGCCCTCCTGCCGCATCACGCCCTTCTCCTTCACGCCCTTCCAACCGCCGTTCGCGACGAAGTCGGCGTAGCTCGCCGTCTCGGCCTTGATGAAGCCGCGTTCGAAGTCGGTGTGGATCACTCCCGCGGCCTGCGGGGCGGTGTCGCCGCGATGGATCGTCCAGGCGCGCACCTCCTGCTCGCCCGCCGTGAAGTAGGTCTGTAGCCCCAGCAACTCGAAGCCGGCGCGGATCAATCGATCGAGTCCCGCGGATTCGAGGCCGAGCGACGCGAGGAAGTCCTTGCGATCCTCGAGAGGGAGCTCGGCGAGCTCGCTCTCGATCTTGGCGGAGAAGGGGACCACCTGGGCCTGCTCGCCACTCGACGCGATCGCGGCACGGAGCGCCGTGAGGTGCGCGCCCTCCTCACCGGACAGCTCCGCATCGGTGACGTTCGCCGCGTACAGGATCGGCTTGGAGGTGAGCAGGGAGAGCGGCTTCAGAACCGCCAGCTGCTCCGCGCTCAGCTTCGCTTCCCACAGTCCGCGTCCCTCCTTCAGGAACTCGTGCGCCCGCTCGATGACCGGCAGTTCGGCCAGGGCTTCCTTGTCGCCCGTCTTGGCCGAGCGCTTCACCCGGTCGAGCCGCTTCTCGACCGTGGCGAGATCGGCGAGCGCGAGCTCGAACTCGATGACCTCGCGATCGCGCACGGGATCGACGGAGCCCATCACGTGGAGGACGTCGTCGTCGTCGAAGCAGCGCACGACGTGGACGATCGCTTCGGTCTCGCGGATGTTCGCGAGGAACTGGTTGCCGAGTCCTTCGCCCTTCGACGCGCCCGCGACGAGACCAGCGATATCGACAAATTCCACTGCCGCGGGGACGGTGCGCTGCGGCTGAACGATGCGCGCGAGCTCCTCGAGGCGGTCGTCGGGGACGTTCACGCGACCGATGTTCGGGTCCTTGGTGGCGAACGGATAGTTCGCCGCCAGCACGCCGGCCGAGGTGAGCGCGTTGAAGAGGGTGGACTTGCCGACGTTCGGAAGTCCGACGATGCCGAGTCTGAGCATGACGACGCGTGCCGGTGCGATGGGGAAGACGCGCGCAGGGCACGCGTCGGAAGCAGCGAAAGCTAATCGGCGCGGCGGTCAGTCCCGCTTCGCCGCGCGGCTCTGCACGTCGAGGGCGGGCTTGATGCCACCGCGCACCCACGCTTCTACCGATTCGGTGATGACGGGGAACAGCTCGCGCACCGTCGTCGCGTCGCGCTTGCCCATCGCGCCGAGCACGAAGTCGGTGAGTGGACCGCCGGGCGGGCGGTCCGGATCGCCGACGCCGATCCTGAGCCGCGGATACCCCTGGGTGCCGAGCGACTGCTGGATGGACTTGAGGCCATTGTGGCCTCCCGCGCCGCCCTCGGCGCGCAGCCTCCATGTCCCAGCCGGGATGGCGACGTCGTCGACGAGGACGAGAAGATCGTTCGCCGCCGACCAGAACGGGCGGCGGGCGTACTGCACGACGACGCCGCCCGACAGGTTCATGTAGGTCTGCGGCTTCACCAGTCGCACGGTCTCGCGCATTCCCGAGAGATGGCCCTGCGCGACCTTCGCCTGCCCATCCTTCTTCCAGGCGTCGAAGCTCCAGCGCTCGGCGAGATGATCGGTGAGCCACCAGCCGACGTTGTGACGCGTGTGCTCGTACTCTCTCCCCGGATTCCCGAGGCCCAGTATGACCTTCATCGGTCCGTCGTCGGCGTGATGCGACGACGGCTCCGTCCCGGATGGACGGAGCCGTCGCGCGAGTGCGGCAAGAAGGGCGCGAATTACTTCGCCTCCTCCTCTTCCTTCGTCTTGCGGATGAGCTCCGGCTCGGCGGGCGCCGCCTCGCCTTCGACCGCTGCGGTCTCCTCGACCACCGCACGCGGCGCCACCACGGCGCACACGGTCGCGTCCTCGTCGGTCAACACCTCGAGACCACTGGGCAGCGTCAGCTCGCGGACGTGCAGCGAGTGACCCATCGCGAGGTTGGTGACGTCGACGTCGATGTGGTTCGGGATGTGCGCCGGATCGACGAGCACCTCGATGCTGTGAAGGATCTGCTCGAGCAGCGCACCGCTGAGCCGGACACCCTCCGGCGTTCCCACGAACACGAGCGGGATCTCGACCGTCACCTTCTCGCCGGCGACGAGCTCCTGGAAGTCGACGTGGAGGATCTGCTTCTTGAACGGGTGACGCTGGACCTCGCGGATCAGCGTCTTGGTGGTCGCGCCGCCGAGCGAGAGCTCGACGACGGTGCTGCCCGTGGAGATCGAGGAAAGAAGCTTCTCGAGCTCACGGGTCTGGAGCGAGAGCGCCTGGGCCTCGCGAGCGTGCCCATACACGACCGCTGGAACGCGGCCAGCGGCGCGCAACTTACGCGCGACGCCCTTGCCGGTCTCGGTGCGCGTCTCGGCGCTGAGGGATGCGATTGCCATTGATGATGGTCCTGATTGATGCGTCTTCGACTGCAGCGAGCCACGATCCCGGTGCTACTCTCAGGCGGCTGCGTCCGCCCTACCATGCCGGTGGCCCGAAGGGCCAGATCGCGGGAATTACTGAATTACTGTGCTTCGGTGCTTCAGTCTTTCGGTATTCGGCTGGCCTCCGGACGCAGATGCTTCCCGAGGCCAGCCGTCTACTGAAAAACTGTAAACCGACGAACGACTTGCTTCACGATCTCAGTCGAAAAGACTGCTCACACTCTGTTCCGCGTGCGTGTATCGGATCGCCTTGCTCAACAGCTCGCCGACCGAGAGGACGGTGAGCCGCTCGAAGCGGCGCTCGGGCAACAGGTCGATCGTGTCGGTGACCACCACCTCGACGATCGGTGCCGCCTTGAGGCGTTCGACGGCGGGGCCGCTGAACACCGCGTGCGTCGCGCAGACGTAGACGTCGTTGGCGCCGAGCCGCTTGAGCGCGCGCGCGGCCTCCGTCACCGTCCCCGCCGTATCGATCATGTCGTCGGCGAGGATACAATCTCGTCCCTCCACGTCGCCGACCACGTTCACCACCTCGCTCACGTTCGCGCGCGGACGCCGCTTGTCGATGATCGCCAGGGTGGCGTCCAACCGCTTCGCGAAGCCGCGCGCCATCTTGGCCGAGCCCACGTCGGGCGCCACGATGACCGTGTCCTTCAACTGCTTCTTCCTGAAGTGCGCCGTGAGCACCGGCATCGCGTAGAGGTGATCGACGGGGATGTCGAAGAACCCCTGAAGCTGATGCTGGTGGAAGTCGATCCCCAGGAGGCGATCGGCTCCCGCGCTCATGATCATGTTCGCCACCAGCTTGGCGCCGATCGCCACGCGCGGCTGGTCTTTTCGGTCCTGCCGCGAGTAGCCGTAGTACGGCATCACCACCGTGATGCGCGCCGCACTGGCCCGCCGGGCAGCGTCGATCAGGAGCAGCAGCTCCATGATGTTCTCCGCCGGCGCGTTGGTGCTCTGCACGATGAACACGTCGTTGCCGCGGACGTTCTCATCGATGCGGACGAAGATCTCGCCGTCAGCGAACCGGTTGCACGTCACCTTCGTGAGCGGGATCCCGAGCTGTCGTCCGATCTCTTCCGCCAGCGGACGATTCCCGGTGCCCGACAACAGCTTGAATCCGTGCGCCGGAACGGCAAGCCCGTCCATGCAGAGCCTTGTAAAGTAAGGTGGGATATGAGCTTGGTCAATTCAGACCCAAGGACCGCCGCATTCCCCCGCGTGGATTCGAACCACGATTCCAACATCCAAAGTGTCGTGTCCTGCCATTGGACGACGGGGGAGGTGCAGGCAATCTAGCGCGATCCGGGCGGGCTGGAAGTTGGTGCGAGAGCCGCCGCACGGCGTGATCTCGCGCACGCTCACACCACCAGAACCACCGGCGCGACGCCGGTCGCGGTCCGCGTGAGCAGCACCCTTGGCGGCGGCGCGCCGTGCTCGCCCTCGAAGCGCGGCACCTCGAGGCGCGCGCCGTTCGGCAGCACGCCGAACAGGCTCGAGCCCGAGCCGCTCATCATCGCCGGCGCGCAATCGAGCGCGCGCAGCCGCGCGACCAGTGTCGCGACGAGCGGATGGCGCGCAGCCACGACGGGCTCGAAGTCGTTGATCGCCAGCCGCGCGATCGCGGACCAGTCGGCCAGGGCGGCGGGATCGAGCACACCGGTCGCCTTCGGCGACGACGCACTCTCCGCGCGCGCGGCCGCGAGCCAGCGGTACGCCTCCGCGGTGTTCACGGCGAACGGAGGCAGCACGAGCAGCACCTCGCGCTCCGCCGGCGACGGAAGCGCCAGCAGGCGCTCCCCGCGGCCCCAACCGAGGGCGAACGCACACTCGGACGCAAAGAAGGGAACGTCCGCGCCGAGCGTCGCCGCCAGGGCGAGCAGCGCGCTCTCGTCGATCGGCGAGGGCGCCATCGCGTCCAGCGCCCGCAGCACGGCACCGGCGTCGGCACTACCGCCACCCAAGCCTCCGCCGACAGGAATGCGCTTCTCGAGCTCGATCGCGAATCCGGCGGGCCATCCGGTTGCCTCGGCGTATGCCTGCGCGGCGCGCCAGGCGAGATTGCGCTCCGTCGGACCGACCAGCCGAGGGTCGATCTCCCCGCCGACGTCGAGCGTGCGTGTGCCGTCGGTGACGCGCACCAGCAGGTCGTCGGCGATCGCGAGTCGCAGGAACAGCGTCTCGAGCTGATGGTAGCCCGAGGCCTCGCGCGCGAGGATGCGAAGACGGAGGTTGACCTTGGCCTGCGCGGCGACGCGTGCCGCGCGCGCGCGCGGCACGGCGAGCGTGCTCACGTCCCTGGCGTGACGGGTGCCGACGCTCTGCGCTCGATCATCGGTTCGGCGGCCGTGCGCTTGGCGCTGCCGATGTCGCCCATCGAGAGGCCGGCGCGGAGGAAATACCACGCACCGATGAGCGTGATCGGCACGTAGCTCATGAGGTGGTAGCCGATCGCCCAGCTCACGGCCGCGTCGGCGGACACGCCGTAGATGCCGACCAGTCCGATGCGAGCGAAGTGCTCGAACACGCCGAAAAATCCGGGCGCCTGCGGCACGGCGACGCCGATGGCGATGATCCCTTGAAGGAAGAGGGCCGCGCTGAACGGCAGATCCATCCCCGCCGCGCGAAAGCCGACCCAGAACGCGAGCGCGTTGAGCAGCCAGTGCGCCAGCGTCCACCACAGCACCACCGCGAAGCGGCGCGGTGAGCGCAGCACGCTGAGGCCCTTGCTCAGCGAGACGAGCGCCTCGCGGCCCTTGGCCGAAACCTTCGGAGAGAGCCGGCGCGTCAGCGCGTCCCAGATGGCGAGGACACGGGCAGGGAAGAGAATGAACACGTACATCGCCGCGAGGCCGGCGAGAGTGACGCCCACGCCGATGATGGCGTAGGTCGACACCGGCGTTCCGCTGATCTGTGCTCCGTGCGGGAACGCAGGGGAGAGCATGGCGGCGAACATCAGGCCGAACAGCAGGATCGCGTCGAGGAGCCGGTCGACGACGAGCGACGCGAGGGAGGACGTGAAGGGAAGCGCCGGAGTCGAGCGCGAGAGAGCGTAGGCACGCGCGATCTCACCGACGCGTGCCGGCACGACGTTGTTGATCATCATGCCGATCGCCGTCGCTCTCCACAGCTTTCCGTACGGAATGTTCGGAACGACGGGATCGAGGATGGGACGCCAACGGATCGCGCGCAGCGGGAAGGTGCCCGTCGCGAGGACCGCCGACAGGACCATGAGCCACACGTTCGTCCCGCGCATGTGCGTGACGACCTCGTCGAACCTGATCCCGCGGAAGGCGAAGTACAGAAAGCCCGCGCTGAGCAGGATCCCGAAGACCCCGCGCCAACCGATCTTCATGTGGTGAGCGCTCAGTCCGTGAGAGCGAGGTCGAGCAGATCGAACAGCTCGTCGAGCGTGTCGGCGTCGACGGGTCCGCCGGTGCTGCGCACCTGATCGCGGATCTCGAGACACCGCTCGATCGCGGCGCGCCCGCGGTAGAGCAGCACGTCGATCGGCACGGCCGGCTGCTCGGGGAGCGGCACGGGTGCCACCAGGGGCGACGTGTGCAGTGCGCCGAGCTTGGCGATCCCGGCGTCGAGCAACGAGCCTTGCTCCGGCTTGGGCGTGCCGGCGGCCGCCCGAGCCATCGCCGCGGCGGCAGGCCGGTCGCGCTCCTGCGGCGACGGCGACGGTGGCGCGACGGTCGACGGGCGGGTCGGCGTCATGACACCGGGTGCCGGAGCGGGCGTCGATGCGTGGGAGGGAGGCGCGCTCTCGAAATGCGGAGTCGGTGCCGACGGCGCCGCCGCCGGCTCACCGGGCTGTCCCTGAAGCGCGCGGAGCCGCGACACGAGCGCCGCGGGCGACGTCGCCGGCTGGGCGAGCATGGCCGCGATCTCGTCGAGCGAGTCGAGCGCACGTGCGTCGAGGCGCACGACGTCTTCATTGTGCGACGCGACGAAGTCGGCGACGTCGCGCTCGCCGTAGCTCTCGGCCGCCTGCCGTAATCCGCGCAGCGCCTGGCGCAGCGCGCGGCGGACGCGGTCGCGCGCGAGCTCGTCGCGCGCCCCGCGGGCATCCGCGACGAGTCGGCGCAGGTGTTCGCCCTGGCTCACCACCTCGAGGCGGAAGCGCTCGGCCGGCGAGGTGGGTGGATTCGGCGCCGGCTGCACGACCGTGGGGCCCCCGTCCTCGTAGAAGAACTGGTCGATCGGGACGACGCGCTCGACTTCCGTCTCCTTTTCCTGCATCGCGTCGATCGCAGCGGCGAAGCGTGCGAGCTCCGGGCTCGCCGGGTCCAGCACGCCACCGGTGCGCATCGCCGCGGCGATGCCGCGCAGCACCGTCGCGGCGGCGCCGAGCACCGCGAGACGTTCGGTGCTGATCCGGGCCTCTCCGCGCTCGAGCGGGTGCGCGGCGTGCTCGGTCGCCTCGAGCACGTCGGCGAGCGACGGGTGGTCTTTCACGCCGGCGATCCCCCGTAGCGCACGCACGCGACGCAGCACGTTGGCCGCCGCATCGCGGTCGGAGGGCCGCGTCGCGAGCAGCTCGGCGCCAGCGCCGATGTTGGCGACCTCGGTGACGAGAAATCCGCCGTCCGACGCCGTCGGCTGACCCGTCCCGGGGGTGGTGCGGGCGGGCGCGTAGCGCGACAGCTCGTCGATGCGAGCGCGCGAGCGGGCGTCGTCCGCCTGGCTCCACGTGCGCACGTTCCGGAGCAGCAGCTTGCAATCGTCGATCGTGGCGACCAGCGCGCCGGCGAGGGCCGGCTCCCAGCGCGTCACGCCGCTGCGCAGGCCGTGGCCCACTCGTTCGATCCCGGCGGCCATCTCGGCGAAGGCCGTGAGCTTCGCCATCGTGGCGCTGCCACGCAGCGCCCGGGCCACGCGCTGGAGCGCGTCGAGGTCGGGGCCGGAGTCACCGGCGGCGAGCATCAGGCCGTCGAGCTGCTCGACGTACTCGCCGGCCTCGAGGACGAAGAAGTCGAGGAATCCTGCAGGTGCCGTCATGCCGGCTCTGATCTGGTGTGCAAGAGTGTGCGAGTCACGAAGTTAGACCGGCCCACGGGCGGCGTCCATCGCCGCGCGGAGCTCGCGTACGGCGACATCCAGCCCGACGAATATCGCTCGCGAGATCACGTGATGCCCGATGTTCAACTCCTCGATCTCGGAGATCGCCGCGACCGGCCCCACGTTCCGCGTCGTAAGGCCGTGTCCGGCATGCACCGCCAATCCAAGCGACGCGCCGAGCGCCGCCGCGTCACGAAGTGCCTGGAGTGTCGGCCCGGTGCCGGACGCGTGCGCATATCGCCCCGTGTGCAGCTCGACCGCGTCGGCGCCCAAGTCACGCGAACGCCTCACGCTGTCCGGGTCGGGATCGATGAACAAGCTCGTGCGAATCCCGGCATCACTGAGCCGGGCGAGCGCGTCCTCGAGAGCGGCAGCAGCGGGGGCAAGCGCGAGTCCGCCCTCCGTCGTCACTTCCTCGCGCCGCTCGGGTACCAACGTCACCTGATGAGGGCGCAGGCGCTCGGCGAGGGCAAGCATCTCCGTCGTGCAGGCCATCTCGAGGTTGAAAACCGTCGTCACCGCAGAGGCGATCGCGTCGACGTCGGCGTCGAGGATGTGGCGACGGTCCTCACGCAGGTGCGCCGTGATCCCATCGGCGCCGGCGCGCTCGCAGATCGCCACGGCCTCGACCGGAACCGGCTCGGTGCCACGGCGCGCCTGCCGCACCGTGGCGATGTGATCGATGTTGATGTAGAGGCGCTGGTGCGTCATGTGGTTGGTTGCCCCGTGAAGCGAAGGCGCATTACGTTCGCACCACTGTCCCAGGAGACGAGGAATTGAAAAAGCTGCTGATCGGTCTGCTGCTGCTGGCGGGGTGCGCGCGGCGCACCACCACGACGGAGATGCCGACGACGAGGGGCACGACCGCGGTGTCCTCGGGGGCGCGTCCCGCGCTCGACGCTTTCCTCGCCGCGATCCGCTCCAAGGATCTCCAGGCACTCGGCGCGAACTGGGGCGACCGGAACGGCCCCATCCGGGACAGCAAGCGCATCTCGCGTGACGAGCTGGAGAAGCGCGAGCTCGTGCTGATGTGCTACTTCAACCACGACAGCTATGCCGTCCTGAGCGACGAGCAGGCGGCCGACGGCGAGCGCAAGATGACGGTGCGCCTGACGAGGGGAACTCTCTCCCGAACGACCGACTTCTTCCTCACGAGCGCCGCGGATCGCTGGTATGTCCGCACCGCGAACATGGAGCCCGTCCGGGACCTCTGTTCCAGGAAGTAGGCGTACCGGCTGGCGAGTCACAGCTCGGTCAGCTCGACGAGAACGCCGGCCGTGGCGCTCGGATGGATGAACGCGATACGTTTCCCCTCGGCGCCGAGGCGGGGCGTCTCGTCGATCAACCGGAGGCCGGCGGCTCGGCATCGCGCGAGCGTACCGTCCAGGTCGTCGACGGCGAAGCAGATGTGATGGATGCCAGGGCCACGTTTGGCGACGAACTTGCCGATGGGGGAGTCCGGATCTCGAGCCTCCAGGAGCTCGACCAGAGTGTCCCCGGCCGCCAGGCCCCCGATGCGGGCACCATCGGCGTCATCAAGCGGGACTTCGGGGAGATCGAGCAGATCGCGGTAGAAGGGGAGGATCTCGTCGAGCGCGCGCACGGCGATTCCAACGTGGGCGATGCGGGTGGCACGGCGAGGAACGTCGGTCATGTCAGTGCGCTGGTTGAGAGGGGCGCCGGCGCTGAATTCTAATTCTGGTGGCGGGGCCAGGCAGGCCCGCCGGGGAGAGCGGAAGCAATGTCGAACGCAGTGGCGGTGACGGACGCCGACTTCGAGCAGCAGGTCGAGCAGAACGACAAGCTCACCGTCGTGGACTTCTGGGCGACGTGGTGCGGCCCGTGCCGGATGATCGCGCCGATCCTGGACCAGCTCGCGGCGGACTACAAGGATCAGGTGAAGGTGACGAAGCTCGACGTCGACGCCAACATCAAGACGGCGACGCGCTTCAACGTGCGCTCGATCCCGATGCTGCTCTTCTTCAAGGGAGGCAAGGTCGTCGACCAGATCGTCGGCGCCGTGCCGCGACAGACGATCGAGGCGAAGCTGAAGCAGCACGTCGCCTGACGTTGCCCCGCGGCGGCGAGGCGCGTCCTCGTCGTTGCACGGGCCGACAGCGCAGCGCACATTGGGCTGGCGCGACGGACGTCGCGCCAGCCCAATCATTTTCTCCGATGCCCACCACCGCCGCCGGCCTGCACTACCCGAGCCTGCGTGTCCCGCTGCCACGGACGCGGCTCGCCTACGTGCACCTGAAGAACCTGCTCGGTGACGCGAAGCGTGACCGATCGGCGCGCGTGTCGGGTTACGTCGCGATCTGGTTGCCCGAGGAGTTCCTCATCCTCTATCTGCAGCGCGGTGAGCTCGTCAACGCGTGTCACGACGACGGTCACGGCTTCCAGCCGATCGCGATCGGCGCGGCCGTCGACATGGTGCCCGCGGAGCCCGAGTACGGCGAGATCACGTTCTGCGAAGCCGAGGACGAGCAGCTCGCGTGCATGTTCCACTCGCAGACGGTCTCGCCGGAGGCGTGGCCACCCGAGCTGCGCTCGAGCGACCCCGCGGCGCTCTTTCCCTACCTGATCTCGTGCAGCTTCGACGGGATGGTGGAGATCGCCGTCGAAGGCGCGGTGAACTACCTGCTCTTTCACATGGGCCAGGTGGCGGGCGGCTATCTCGCTGACTCGGGGAAGGGGACGATGGTGGAGCGCGTCGCGCGGCTGTTCGATCGCGAGCGACTCGCGCTGCACGTGCAGGTGCGCCGTTGGGATCCCCCTCCACCACTCCCCGTGCAGGCACCGACTGGACTCGTGCGCGCCTATCGCGATCTCACGACGTCGCTCGTGCTGCGCCTCGTCGCCGACGGCCGCGAGGGCGCGCCGGCGATCGCCGAGCACGCCCGGACGATGCTCCTCGGCGCCCACCCGGCGCTGGAGGGCTTCTCGTTCAACGGCCGCCCGCCCAAGCCCGTCGTCGCCGATGCCGACTCGCTCACTGCCGGAGTCGCCGCGCTGATCAACGAGCTCCTGTGGACCGCCGGCGATCAGGGCAATGGGAGCGGACCGGCGGAGATCCTCAAGGAGCTCACCCACGAGCGCCGGCACCTGTTCCAGTCGGCGGGCCTCATCGAGCGGATGTCGTGGAAAGTGGCGTGACTGCGGAGGGTGGCACCCTGTTCGTCGTGAGCACCCCCATCGGAAACATGGGGGATTTTTCGTTCAGGGCGGTGGAGACGCTGCGTTCCGTCGCCGCGGTGCTCGCCGAGGACACGAGGCACACCCGACATCTGTTGGATCGCTACGAGATCGAGGTGCCGCTGGTCGCCTACCACGAGCACAACGAGGCGAAGGCGACGCCGGGCCTCGTCGCGCGGTTGCTGCGAGGGGAGAGCCTCGCGCTCGTCTCCGACGCCGGAACGCCGCTGCTATCGGATCCCGGAGCGCGCCTCGTGCGGGCGGCGGCGGACGCCGGGGTACGCGTGTCCCCCATCCCCGGGGCGTCGGCGCTGCTCGCCGCGCTCGTGACCTCCGGACTCGACGTAGACCGGTTCACATTTTTCGGCTTCCTGGCCCGCAAGGGCGTCGAGCGCCGCGCGGCCATCGACGAGCTGGTCGACTTGCGTCACACCGCCGTGCTCTACGAGGCGCCCAATCGCGTGGCGGATACACTGGCCCAGCTCGCCGAGGCGGGCGCCGGCGACCGGGCAACGATCGTGGCTCGGGAGTTGACGAAGCAA
>DATFOL010000307.1:0-14222 GCA_035265545.1 Gemmatimonadaceae bacterium
GAAGTCGACGATCCACATCACCGTGGCCAGCGCGAGCGCGGCCAGCCCGCCGGTGAAGAGCACGTACGAGCTGGTCCAGAGGCTCTTGTTGATCGGGAACGACCAGTTCCACATCAGGCCCACCATCATCGCCAGCGCGCCTGCCGCCGAGAGGCCGGCAAGGCGCTCGGTGAGCGGCCGCCGCTCGCCGATCCACCGGCCGGCGAGGTTGCCCAGCATCACGGTGCCGATCGCCGGCACGGTCGAGAGGACTCCTTCCGGATCCCAGGTCACGGTCGATCCCCAGATGTGATTGCCGAGCCCCCAGCGGCTCCAGTCCAGGACCGTGCGATCGACCCAGGCGGCCATCGTGCGCGTCGGCTGGTTCAGCAGGACCGCGCCGATCGTTCCCTCACCCGGAACCGGCAGCACAGTCATCACGATCCAGTAGCCGAAGAGCAGCGACGCCAGGATCATGATCTGCTGCCGCACGGTCGTGCGCAGGGTGAGCAGTGCGGCGATGGCGTAGGCGATGCCGATCCGCTGCAGCACGCCGAGGATGCGCCAGTGCAGCAGGCGGTCGACGATCCGCTCTCCGAGCGATGGGTCGGCCACGCCGGCGACGTTGCCCCAGGTGAAGTACGGAAAGCCGTTGATGAGGAGCCCGAAGAGGAAGATCAGCGCGCCGCGCCGGATGATCTGCCCCCGAATCGCTCCCTCGTCGTCGCCGCGGGCACGTCGGGCGGTGAGCGACAGATAGGTCGTGATCCCCGCGATGAACAGGAAGAAGGGGAAGACCAGGTCGGTCGGAGTCCAGCCGTTCCAGGTCGCGTGCTCGAGCGGCGGATAGATGGCCTCCCAGGTCCCCGGATCGTTCACGAGCAGCATCCCGGCGACGGTCATCCCGCGGAAGACGTCGAGCGAGAGCAGACGCTCGCGCGGCGGCGCGGAGGGCGACGTCGGGAGCGCCGCGCGGAGATCACGCGCTCGGGGTAGCGAAGGAAGGGTGCTGGCCATGGATGGCGACCTCGACGATTCACGACTGGGGAGCGCGGCATGGCGCTCCTGGTGCCCAACGTGCAGCGTAACTCAGGGTCTCACTAGAGTAGGACGATCTCGCGCGCCGAACCGTTCGGACACGAAGGAAATCGTCGCTCATCCCGTCTGCTCCAGGCAGTTGAGGTGATACACCCGAAATCGGAGAACAGTCATGCGCCACTCGATCGCGCGGGACGGCATCATCGCAGGAGTCCTGGGGGCCACGGCCGTCGCCCTGTGGTTCCTCGGACTCGACATCCTGTACCGACATCCGTTCGCCACGCCCGAGGCGCTCGGACGTGGTCTGCTGCGCATTCTCGGTCCGGAGGTGAGGGACGGGACAGCGGTGTTCGTCGGCGTGTATACGGTCTTCCACTACGTGGCGTTCATCGCGGTCGGGCTGCTCGTTGCGGTCATCGTGCACTTCGCCGAGCGCGAGCCAGGGGTGCTGGCTGGCGCGATGATGCTGTTCGTCGCGTTCGAGATCGGCTTCTACGCGCTCAGCTCCGCGCTCAGCGCGTCACCCTTGTTCGGCGCGCTCGGCTGGGCGCAGGTGGCGACCGGCAATCTGGTCGCGGCAATCGTGATGGGCGCGTACATGTGGCGCACGCATCCGGGACTCGGCCGGGATCTGAAGCACGCGCTGAGTGGGGGAACGGTTAGAGGGTGACGGCGGCGCGGAGCGCCGCCGCGTGAGTTGGTTGATTGGATCGTGAGCTCGTGAGTTGAACGGCCTCGGGAAGCAGGAGCGTCCCGAGGCCGTTTCTCACCAACTCACGATCCCACCAACCCACTCACCGTTTTTTTCTCACCCTCGCACCTGCGCCCCAGCCCTCGTATCGTCACCGCCCATCTGCTGCCACTTGAAGAACACGACGGAGATGATGGCGAAGAAGAACAGGCCGCCGGGGATCCACATGATCAGGGCGCCGATCATCTGATCCTGCATCGGAGTGATCCCCCAGATACGGGCGGCGGTGGCGTACGAGGGGTAGAGCAGATTGTCGGCGTAGCCGATGCACACGGCGACGAGCGACATCGGGATGCTCAGGAGGAACAGGTAGAGCATCTGCCCCGGATACGAGAGCCGCGGCAGCTCCGGGAGTGGACTGAGCACCGGCCACCACATCAGCACCGCGGCGGTCATGAAGCACAGGTGCTGGACGATGTGCACCGGATGGTGGCGCATCGCGAGCTCGTACATCGGCGGCAGGTGCCACGCCACGAGCACGACGTTGAAGATGGCGAAGCACCGCGCGGGAGTGGTGACCCACCGCGCGAGCGGTCCCACGATCGGCCAGCGCAGCGCCGGCCGGAGCATCCAGCCGGGAGTGCCGAGGACGAGCATCGGCGGTGCGACGAGGGTGAGCACGAGGTGCTGCACCATGTGCGCGCTGAACAGATATCCGTCGCTCAGGTCGTGGAGCCAGCCGTTGAGCGACAGGAAGATGAGCGCGAGGGCGCCGTAGAACGTCGCGCGCTGGCCGGTCGTGGGAGAGCCATCCACGCCGTCCGCCGGGCGCTGGCGGGCGCGCCAGTGGTACAGCGCGCCCAGTCCGGCGAGTCCGATCACGGTGCTCGGATGCACCGTGAAGTCGGTCACCGCGATCCGCGCCGCCGGATGCAGCAGCAGCGCGACCCCGGGGTGCATCAGTTCAGCGCGCCCACCCGCGCGGAGAGCTTCCCGAACAGGAACAGCAGCGCGATGATCGTCGTCATCGCGATGATCAGCGGCGCGGTGAACAGGGCGCGGAACAGCTTGTGGTCGTAGCGCAGGTGCATGTAGAACGCGACGACGATGAAGAACTTCACCGCCGACATGATCAGCAGCGACGGCACGAAGGCGCGCGACGCGACGAAGCTCGGGATGTAGTACACCCAGACCTCGACGGCGGTGATGAGCGTGAGGATGACCGCGACCTTCCAATAGGTGGACCAGGTCGGGTGCTCGTGCTCGATGCCCATCGCCGCGTGATCGACGTTGGCGTGGTGCTCCTCGTGCTTGGGATCGTGTGCCATGATCGGTCGGCCTACTGGATGAGGTAGACGAGGGTGAAGATCGCGATCCAGACGACGTCGACGAAGTGCCAGTACAGCGCGGCGATGTCGACGTTGATCGCGTCCTTCGGACCGAGCCCGCGCCGGTAGTCGATCGCGAGCAGAGTGAGCAGCCAGAGAACTCCCGCCGTCACGTGGGCGCCGTGAAAGCCCGTGAGGGTGAAGAACGAGCTGCCGAACAGGTTGGTCTTGATCGTCAGCCCCTCGTGCACGAAGGAGGTGAACTCGTAGGCCTGGAAGGCGAGGAATCCGGCGCCGAGGAGCGCCGTGGCCCAGAGCCAGAGCTTGGAGGAGCGGAGCCGACGCGCCCACCAGCCCGTGGGCATTGGCTGATCCTTCATCTCCACCGCTGCGAGCGCGAGCACCATGGCGAGCGACGACATCAGCAGCACGAACGTCGACGCCGAGGTGACCGGAATGTTCAGGATGGCCGGGAGCGGAGTGCTGCAACCCGGCGGAAGGCAGGCCTCGTGCGGATACGGCCCGACGACGCTCCGCCCTTTGTAGATGAGATACGTGGAGATGAGCGAGGCGAACAGCATGCACTCCGAGCCGATGAAGGCCCAGATGGCGATCTTCTTGTTGTCGAGCCCCGTCGAGGTCGGCGGGTGGCCGTGGGTGTCGTCGTGCGCGCTGTGCGCGGCGGCGGCGGCGTGGGTCACAGGTGTCTCCGCGGGGGCTTAATGGTGGTCCTCGAGCGGGGTCAGCACCCACGCGTAGAGCGACATCGTCATGGCTACTGCGCCGCCGATGATGGTCGCGAGCGCGAGCGGCATGTTGTCTTTGTGGATGAACAGCAGGCCGGTGAACATGATCGTCATCGCGCCGGCGCAGATCAGCGGCTTGATCGTCTGATTCGGCATCGGGATGCCGAGCTCCTTCGCCGACTTGCCCGTGGCTTCCTCGATGTGCATCCCCGACTCGGCGGCCTGCTTCGGCAGGTTGCCGACGAAGCCACCGTGATTGTGGCCGGCGTGCTTGGTCGCCACGTCGACGTCGACGCGCGTGTCGCCGCGCTCGGAGTGCGGCACCTCGGCGTTGAGCGCTGGCGCCTTGAGATCCCATAGCGGGAGCCGCGAGGTCACCTTAGGGATGCGGGCGAAGTTGTACTCCGGCGGCGGCGAGGGGATCGACCACTCGAGCGTCGGTGCGCCCCACGGGTCGTTCCCCGCGATCTCGCCACGACGGCGCGAGACGAAGAAGTTGTAGGCGAAGACCAGCATCCCCGCGACGATGATGTAGGTACCGTAGGTGCTCATCGCGTTGAACACCTCCCAGCCCTGGCCCGCGTCGTAGGTGTAGATCCGGCGAGGCATGCCATAGAGCCCCGAGAAGTGCATCGGAAAGAAGGTGAGGTTCATTCCGATGAACATCAGCCAGAAATGCCAGTTGCCGAGCTTCTCGCTCAGCAGCCGCCCCGTGATCTTGGGGAAGTAGTAGTAGATGCCGCCGAAGATGCCCATCATCGAGCCGCCGAACAGCACGTAGTGGAAGTGGGCGACGATGAAGTAGCTGTCAGTCTGCTGGAGGTCCGCCGGGGGCGACGCGTGCATCACGCCCGAGATGCCGCCGATGGTGAACAGCCCTACGAGCGCCACGGCGAACTTCATCGCCGTGCTGAACCTCACCGAGCCGCCCCACATCGTGAAGATCCAGTTGAAGATCTTCACCCCCGTCGGGATGGCGATCAGCATCGTGGTGACGGCGAACGTGGCGTCGGCGATCGCGCCCATCCCCACGGCGAACATGTGGTGCGCCCTCACGCCGAAGCCGAGGAAGGCGATGAGCATCGTGGCGTACACCATGACCGGATACCCGAAGATCGGCTTCCGCGAGAAGGTCGGGATGATCTCGGACACGAGGCCGAACGCCGGCAGGATGAGGATATAGACCTCGGGGTGCCCGAAGATCCAGAACAGGTGCTGCCAGAGGAGCGGGTCGGCACCGGCGGCGGTCGTGTAGAAGTTCGTGCCGAAGAAGCGGTCGAACTGGAGGAACACGAGGGCGATCGTGATGACCGGGAACGCCAGGATGAGCAGGAACTGCACGACGAACGCGTTCCACGTGAACATCGGCATGCGCATCAGGTTCATCCCCGGTGCGCGCATGTTGATGATCGTCGTGATGAAGTTGAACGCCGCCGCGAGCGAGCTGACGCCGAGGATCTGCAGGCCAATGACCCAGAAGTCGATATTGAGCCCTGGCGAGTACTGGAGGGTGGTGAGCGGCGCGTAGCCGAACCATCCGCCGTTCGGGGCCGCGCCGACGAACCACGACGCATTCATGAAGATGCCGCCGAACAGGAACACCCAGTAGCTGAACGCGTTCAGGCGCGGGAAGGCGACGTCGCGCGCGCCGATCTGGAGCGGAATGAGGTAGTTGAAGAACGCAGCGGACAGCGGCATGATCGCGAGGAAGATCATGGTCGTGCCGTGCATGGTGAACATCTGGTTGTACGCTTCGGCCGACAGCAGATGCCGGTTTGGCCCCGCCAACTGGATGCGAATCAGCAGCGCTTCGAAGCCGCCGACGAAGAAGAAGAAGAGCGACGTGAAGAGATAGAGCGCGCCGATCCGCTTGTGATCGACCGTGGTGAGCCAGCTCCAGAGGCCACTCGTGCCGACGTAGCTGTCGGTAGCGGAATAGGCCGGGGCGGCAGCGGTGGTTGCCATCAGTCCGTGTTCTCCGGTGTCTCTGGCGCCTACTTCAGCGCCTGCAGGTAGGCGACGATGTCCGCGATCTGTTCGTCGGTCAGGCCCATCGGGATGGTCGCCTTGGTGACGGGGTCGTACTCACCCTTGCCGAGCGTGGGCATGATCACGCCGGGCTTCATGGCGCGTGAGTTCTTGATCCAACGCGCCAGATGTCGCGTATCGTTGGGGTAGAGCCCACCGCCGATCGTGGTGCGGCTGCCGATGTGGGTGAGGTTCGGTCCGATGACGCCCATCATCACGGGATTGCCGTTGATCATGTGACATCCCACGCAGCCACCCTGGCCCGTGCTGAGCAGCACTCGGCCACGTTCTGCGTTGCCGACGAGCGCGTCCTTGTACCCGAGCGTCCTGGGCATCGGCGTGTTCGGGATCGTGTGCGCCGCCATCTTCTCGCGCGGGAACGCGACGTAGCCCGCCTGCTGCACCGTCGCGCCGCCCGGTGTGGTCGCGGCATTCTGTCCGTCGGGACGGTTCGTCGCGCCGGCGACCTGCGGCCGGTTGGGTGCGGCGACCGTGCTGCCAGGACCGCTCTGTCCAGCCGCGCCGGCGGCGACCTGCGCCCGCTGCGCCGTGGAGCTCGCGGGGCCTCTCGTGCTGTCACCCGACGCCGCGCCGGGCGCCTGCGGCTGTCCGGGCGCTGGAGCCGTGGCGGGAGCTGCTCCGCCCGCGGCACCCGCCGGCGCCACTGCGCCGAAGGCCGCCGGCGACGCCTGGTGCGCCGCCCACTCGGCGAACTGCGCCGGCGTCACCGTGAACGCCCTGAAGCGCATGTTCGCGTGCGAGGCACCGCAGTACTCCGCGCAGAAGCCGTTCAGTGCCAGCTCCCCGACCGAGTCGGGGGTGAACCAGAGATAGTTCGCGTGGTTGGCGATCAGGTCTCGCTTGCCGCCCAGTTGCGGGATCCAGAACGAATGCAGCACGTCCTGGGTGCGCAGCGTGAAGTTCACCGTGCGGCCCACGGGGAGATACAGCTCGTTGGCCGTCGTGATCCTGTACTGCGGGTAGCGGAACTCCCACCACCACTGGTGCCCGATGACCTCGACCTGAAGCGCGTCCGCCTTCGCCTTCGCCTGAGTCGTGAAAATCGTCCGGACGGTCGGCACGGCGATGAACACCAGGATGAGTGCCGGGATGGCCGTCCAGAGGATCTCGAGCGTGGTGTTGCCGTGCACGTGCTCGGGCCGGTCGTTCTCGCTCCGCCGTCGGTAGCGGAAGATCGCGTAGAGGAGGATCGCCTCCACGAAGATGAAGACGGCGGTGCCGAGCCAGATCAGGATGTCGAAGAGATAGCTGACGTCGCGGTTGAACTCCGTGTTGCGATGAAAGATGGAGTTCGGATAGCTAGCGCTGCACGCGGTGAGCGCCACCGCGGCGATGGCCGGCAGCGCGGCGGTCAACAGCCGGCGCGGTCGGGAAGGCACGGGCATGCGAGATCCTTGTTCCGGCAGTGTCTGGATGAGCGCGACGGAACGAGTCCGTCACCCGCTCATGCGGGCGTAAAGCCACGGAAAGCTACGGGGCGCAATTGGGCAACGCAACGCGCGCGCCCGCGCGCTCGACATCGTAGGACTTTCCCCGACACGACGTTACACAGCGACGTCGACAGCGACGTCGCGCACACGTCCACGAAGCTCAGACGGGCTCGTTCGGCGTGGTCGCCTGCACCTCGAGGTCCTTCGCTTCCTTCTCTCCGTGATTTTCCTTCACGCGCACCATCGCGATGTCCATGGCGATCCGGATCGATCCCACACCCTCCCGCAGGACACGAAGCCGCGTCTGCTCGTTCGACCCACGAGAGGCGATCAGGTTCAGCGCCGCGACTTGGTCGGCGATCATCCCGAACTGCCCCTTCAGCAGGCCGATAAGCGGGGGAAGTGACCGGCGGATCTGCTGAATCGTGAACGACGTCGGCTGCGATTTCTTGACGGCCATCGCATACGTCTCGACGAGCCCGTGAAGCCGGTGCAGCATCGTCGTCGCGTCCTCGAGTGTCTTCATCTTCTGGACGCCGGCGCCGTCGAGCTTGGGACCTGCCGCCATGGAGATCTGGGGTCGAGGGAGGGGCGGGCGAGAGGGCACCGCCATCCTTCAGACGAGTGAACGCGCCGCGTGTCATGCTCGCGGCGGCGCGCGCTACCTCACCTTCTCCAGTCTCGGGTTCGGTCGAAGCTCGCGGCCCACTTTGGCTTGTGGCCTTCCGTCGAGCTGGACCACGTCAGCGGTGAAGTCCCAGCGTCCCTCGTGCGCGTACGCGCCGACGCCGTACGCGTCCACCGGCACGCCTTCCTCCTCGAATGCGCGGATGCGAGCGAGGTCGAACCCACCGGAGGCCACGATCTTCACGTCGCCGAATCCTTCGGCGTCGAGGGCATTGCGTACGTTCCAGACGAGCGGCGGGTTGACCCCCGTCGGGCGGAAGGTGCCCATCTGCCCGATCACCGAGCGGTCGACGATGAACTCCGAGGTGTCGAGCCGCACACCCCACAGACGCTCGTCGAGGGCGCGCGCGACGGCGAGGCTCGTCGCCAAGCAATCGTTCTCGTAGTCGACCAGGGCGATCAGGGGGATGTCCTTCGGCGTCACATCGGCGACGGCACGCGTCGCCGCCACGGTGTCTCCCCCGTAGGCGGCGATCAACGCGTGCGGTACCGTGCCGACCCCCGTTTTCCCGGTGAGGGTGCCGAGCGCGTCGGTGGAGACGGACGCCGCCCCCGCCACGTGGGCACTCAGCCCGTCTCCCGGCTGGAGCAGGGCGTGATCGCTGCGCGCGCCGAAGTAGTAGACCGGCTTGGGGCGCGCCGCATCCACGAGGGTGCGAAGGTTGGTGCAGATCCGCGTCCGCCGCGCCACGGTGCCGAGGATGAGCGTCTCGAGATGCGCGAAGAGCGCGTAGTCGCCCTCGACGGTCATCACGGTGTCCCAGGTCTCGACGCGGTCTCCCTCGTACAGGGCGTGCACGTCGAGCGCGGAGAAGTCGTCGCTGCACAGCCTGAGCAGCGCTACCGCCTCGTCGATGCCGCCGAGCCACCCGCCACGCTTCACCGAGAGCTGCCAGGTCACGCGCGTCGATCGGCCCTGTGCGCGGAGCGCGGCGCGTGCGCTGTTGAAGTACGCGTCGCTGTAGGTGCCGGCCCTGATCTGCTCGACCGGAAGGGCGAACAGGGCCGGGTCGATCCGCTTTCGTCGTCGTGGAGGCATCGCTATCGAACTGGCGCGGCGGGAATGGTCTCCGGCGGCCGCGTCATCGCTTCGGGGTTGAGCGCGCGATCGAGCTCGTCGCGGGTCATGAGCTGGCGCTCCATCACGAGCTCGTACACGCCGCGTCCCGTCTCGAGCGCTTCGCGCGCGATCTCGGTGGAGGTCTCATAGCCGATGATCGGGACGAGGGCCGTGATGATCCCCACCGAGTGCTCGACGAACCACCGCATCCGGTCGGGATTGGCCGTGATCCCCTCGACGCAGCGCTCGCGAAGCACGATGCAGGCGTTGGTGAGGGAGCTGATGCTGGCGAGCAACCGGAACGCGATGACTGGCTCGAACACGTTGAGCTGGAGCTGGCCCGCCTCGGCCGCGATCGTCACCGTGAGGTCGGCGCCGATGATGTCGAAGCAGACCTGATTCACGACCTCGGGGATCACCGGATTCACCTTGCCGGGCATGATCGACGAGCCGGGCTGCATCGGGGGCAGGTCGATCTCACCCAGTCCCGCACGTGGCCCGGACGAGAGGAGCCGGAGGTCGTTGCAGATCTTCGAGAGCTTCACCGCGCAGCGCTTCAGCACTCCGCTCAGCTGCACGAACGCACCGGTGTCGGCGGTAGCCTCGACGAGATCCGGTGAGGTGATCAGCGCGAGCCCGGTGATCCGCGACAGGTGCGTGCGAATCGCCTCGGCGTAGCCCGGCGGCGCCGTGATCCCGGTGCCGATGGCCGTCGCCCCCATGTTGATCTCGCGGATGAGCGCCTGCGCCTCGCCGAGCCGCTGGACGTCTTCCAGCATCGTGTGGCCGAACGCGGTGAACTCCTGGCCGAGGGTCATCGGCACCGCGTCCTGCAACTGGGTGCGCCCCATCTTGATGAACGGCGAGAACTCGTCGCCCTTCGCGAGGAACGAGGCCGCGAGGTCGCTCATCGCGCGGGTCAGCCCCTCGAGCTGCGAGTGCAGCGCCAGCTTCATCGCTGTCGGATAGACGTCGTTGGTTGACTGGCTGAGGTTGACGTGGTTGTTCGGGTGCACGAACTGGTATTCGCCGCGCGGTCGCCCGGAGAGCTCGAGGGCGCGGTTGGCGATCACCTCGTTCGCGTTCATGTTCGTCGAGGTGCCGGCGCCTCCCTGGATCATGTCCACGAGGAAATGCTCGTGGTGTCGCCCACCGCGGATCTCCTTCGCCGTCCGCGCCACCAGCTCGGCGACCTCCTGCGGGAGCAGCCCCAGCTCGGCGTTCGCGAGCGCGGCGGCCTCCTTCACCGCGGCGAGCGCGTCGATGAGGGAGGGGAACTCGCGCAGCGGCACCCCGGTGATCGGGAAGTTCTCCATCGCGCGCAGCGTCTGCACCCCGTAGAGCGCATCGTCCGGCACTTCGCGCTCGCCAAGCAGGTCGTGCTCGACGCGCACCCGCTTGCCGCCGAAACCAAGCGCGCGCCCGCGTCCGTACATCGTGGCGTCCACCGCGGAGAGCCGGTGCGCGATGGCGCGCGCCGCGCGTGCGACCAGCGCGGCGTAGAGCGCCGGCGTCTCGCGAATCATCTGGCCGACCTGCTCCTTGGTGACCAGGAGCACCGAGGTGTCGGTCAGTGCGCGGGCGCTCGTTCCATGGGTCGCGTCGTCGAGGAGGATGCCCTCGCCCACCGCCTCGCCCGCACCGAAGGTCGCGAGGCGAATCGGCCGTCCGTTGATCGACTTCTCGATCGCCACGGCGCCCGAGACGACGAGCGCCATGATCCTCCGCTCGGCGCCCTGCGTGAAGAGGATGTCGTCGCACGCGTACTCGGCCGGCCGGACGAGGTGCGAGAGCTGGTGCAGAGCCGTATCGGTGAGCCCGTCGAGAAAGGCGAGCGTCCGGAGCTGTTCGCGAAGCGTGGTGGACATGGGGAGCGAAAGCTAACGGGTGCAAAAAAGGCGGGGCGCGCCGGGTTGAGTCCGGCGCGCCTCGCCTCCAACACCGATGCTCTCGCTACTCGACGGTGATGGTGCCGTTCATCCCGCTGTGGAGGGTGCAGGTGTAGGAGATGTTGCCCGCGGTAGCCGGCATGGTCGCGCTCTTGGCCCCTGAGCTGAATGTGGAGATGCTCGCGACCCCGGCACCGGTGGCAAAGGTGACGTTGTGGTTCTCTGCGTCCGAGTTCGTCCACGTCACGGTACCCCCCTTGGCGACCCGGACGGTGGCGGGATTGAACTTGAGCCCGCTCATCTCCACGCTCGCCGCCACTGGAGCCGCAGTGCCGCCACCACCGCCGCCACCCCCGCCACCGCCACCGCCCGTGCCGGGTCCAGTGCTGTCAGAGCCGCCGCAGGCGAGGAGCGCGGCGAGCGGAACGAGAATGAGACGAGAGCGCATGGTACTCCTGATGGGTGAGGTCGAGACCGACCGGTGGTGAATGAGGCTCGACACGATCGAGCGCGGCCGAGCTGTATCGATCGATTATTCGTGAGTGCAGCATTTAGGGACACTTCGCCCGTGCGTAGCATCGCGGAGTCGTCCGAGTGAAGACCTGCCGAGCCGCTGGTCCCGCCACACCCCTCGAGAGGGCAGACGGCGTGACCTGTTTGGCTATTCCCGGAGCTCGCCGCTTCGATCCGCCGAGGCCCCGAGTGGGGATCTCCGGCTCAGCTCGCGTGAGCGAGAGTCGCAACGCGGGCCCGGCTGCTGGAGAGTCTGACCGGGGCAGGCGAGGCGGGAGGCGACGGAGGGGACTGCCCGTCGCCCAGCTTCAGGTTGTCGACCAGCCGCTGCAGGCGGTCGGCAGCGGTGGCCAGAGTCGCGGCGGCGGCGGCGATCTCCTGGGTGCTGGCGCTCTGCTCCTGGCTCGACGCGGCGACCTGCTCCATGGCCGCGGCGAACGACTCGGTGCCCGCGGAGAGCGACTCGAGCCGCTGGGTCATGTCGAGGACGAGCTGATTGGTCTCGTTCGAGGTCTGCTCGACCGACGCCGTCCAGGCCTCGGCTTCGACGACGGCCATCTCGATCTCCGTGAACGATTCGGACGCGCGCGCCGTCGCGCCGCGCACCTCCTCGGCGGTGGACACGGCCCGAGCAGCAGACTCGCGCGACTCCTGGATGGCGGACAGCACGCCCGCGACGATCTCCTCGGTGCGCTCTGCCGCATCGGACGACATCGCGGCCAGGCGGCGCACCTCGCTCGCCACGACGGCGAACCCTTCGCCATGCTCACCGGCGCGCGCCGCTTCCATGGCCGCGTTCAGCGCGAGCAGCTTCGACTGACGGGCGAGCTTGCGCACCAGGCCGACGAACGAGCGAATCTCCTCCGAGGCGACACCCAGCGACTCGATGGCCTGCGCGCTCGCGGCGACGTCGCTGGAGAGCGCGCCAAGCGACTCGGCGCTCGCGTCGAGACCGGAGCGGTTCTCCAGGGCGAGAGCGCGCAGCGACGCGTTGCGATGGGTGCCGCCGCGGGCGCCGTCGTCGAGCGTCACGGCGAGCTCCTTGAGGGACGATGCGGAGTGGGCGAGGGCGCCGATCGTCTCGGCCATGGTCGTCGCCTGGGCGGAGAGATCGCTCGCGGTGTTCGCGATCTCGCCTGCGGTGGCCGCCATCTCCTCCGAGCCGGCGGTGATCTCGGACGACATGGCGGTGGTCTCGCGCGCCGAGCCGGCGAGGGCCTGGGCGAGGCGGCGCAGCTCGAGGATCATCGCGCCGACGGCGCGGCCCAGCCGGCCGATCTCGTCGTCGGTAGCAGTGGTGGCGATCTCCACGGAGAAGTCGCCCGCCGCCACCGCTTCGGCGGCGACGGCGAGCTCGGTAGCGGGTCTCGAGATGCGTCGCGCGAGGAAGCGGTGCACGACGGCGAGCACGCCGACGAGCACCACGAGCAGCACGGCGACGACTCCCCCGAGGGCGAGCCTGGCCGAGCGATAGGGCGCGCCGAGCGCACTCGCCGACTGGTGCGCGACGAGTCGCCACCGGCCGCGATTTGCCCGTCCCGCCACTGCACGCTCCGACCCCGAATCAAACACGGCGGAGACTCCTTCGGTCTGGCTGCGGCTCGCCGCCACGCCGGTGACGTAGTGGCCGAGCATCATCGAGTCGGAGCTGAGGACGATCCGGTTGGCGCTGTCGACCATGTCGATGCGGATGCCGTTGCCGGCCTTGTCGAGCGCAGCGACGAGTGGCGCCGCGTGGAACGACAGCGCGAGCACGCCGACCCGGGTGCTGCCATCCTTCACGACGGCGGCCACCGAGATCACGGAACGACGAAGCGTGGAGTCGTACGCGCTGCCAGCCGTCGCGAGACCGTCCTGCCATGCGCTCTGCCACCAGCTCTCGTCGCTCTGCACGAAGTCGCTGGCGCGGCGGGTGGTAAGGGCGTTGTAGCCGTGGCTCTCGGTGACGGACATCTCCACCGCGTCGAGCCTCGGGAGGACGCCGATCAGGAAGGCGCGTGCGCCCGGGGCGGCCTCGAGCGAGCGTTCGAGATCGAAGCGCTGCTCGAGCTCCGCGGGCGATGTCTTCGCGATGTTCAGCGTCGCGGTGCGCGTGCCACCCTCGCGCGCGGCCTCGACGATCGCGGGGGTGAGGGCGAGGACCTCGACTTGCCGTTCGCGGTCGCTCAGCGCCTGATCCACCAGCAACTGCGCGCGCTGCGCCGCTTCGGCGAGGCGCGCCTCGGTCTCCCGTCGCGCAAGCCGGCCGAGCGCCACGTCGGCGCCCCACGCCAGCATGAGGATCAGTCCAACGCCGCCGAGTCCAGCGCCGAGGAGGAATCTGCGCTGCAGTGACGAGGAGTTGCGGACGATCGAGTTGTCTGCGTTGAAGACCGACGACATGGGATGTCCCGAGCCGGGGGAGCGACGTGGTGGAGGGAGCGCGCACGCACGCGACGCGTGTTTGATGGCCTCCCCCACCGTACTAGATTGCGATCAGAGACCACTTCCGCCTGCAGGCGTCGCGCTTCGTCCTGCCCGAGGCCGGACCGCCGAGCCGACACATCATGACCGAGTTCGCAGCAACCCAACCCGTCGGCGAGCAACCGGCCGGGTACGACCCCGCCGCCGTCGAGCAGCGGTGGCAGGCGCGTTGGGATACGGAGGCCACCAACGTGGCCGACCTGTCCGGCGGCGCGCGGCCCTTCTACGCCCTGATGATGTTCCCGTATCCGAGCGCGGAGGGGCTCCACGTGGGCAACCTCTTCGCGTTCACCGGGAACGACATCTATGGACGATTCCAGCGGCTGAAGGGGCACACCGTCTTCGAGCC
>DATFOL010000308.1:0-9516 GCA_035265545.1 Gemmatimonadaceae bacterium
GATCGTGAATGGCTCGCCGGGCAGTCCCGTGATGAAGACGCTCGCCGCACGCATCATGGCCGAGGACTTCTCGCCCAACTTCTACCTGCACCTGCTCGCGAAGGATCTGGGGTACGCGATCGCGGAGGGTGAGAGCCGCGGTGTGCCGATGGCGACGGCGGCGACCGCGCTCCGCATCCTCCACAGCTCGATCGCCAGAGGCGACGGCGACAAGGACATGGCGGCGGTGGTGGAGCAGTTCCGCGCCGTGGCGGTCCGATGAGCGCGCACCCCGTCCTCATCGGCGGCGAGTGGCGCGCGGCAAACGCGAGCGGCCAGTTCCAGGTGGAGAATCCAGCCACCGGCGAGACGCTCCCGGACGCATTCCCGATCAGCACGTGGGCTGATTGCGACGCGGCGCTCGACGCGGCGACGGACGCTGCCGAAGCGCTGCGCCGCACCTCGCCGGACGCGATCGCGCGGTTTCTCACGCGCTTCGCCGAGCGCATCGAAGAGCGCGCAGCCGAGCTGGTCGACGTCGCGCATCTGGAGACGGCCCTGGCGCGCAAGCCGCGACTCGCGGACGTCGAGCTGCCGCGTACGACGGGGCAGCTTCGCCAGGGCGCCGCGGCGGCGATCGAGGGCTCGTGGGCGCTGCCAACGATCGACACGACGCTCGGCATCCGCTCGATGCTCGCACCGATCGGACCCGTCTGGGTGTTCGGTCCGAACAACTTCCCCTTCGCCTTCAACAGCGTGAGCGGCGGCGATTTCGTCGCGGCGATCGCGGCGGGGAATCCGGTGATCGCCAAGGCGAACAGCTCTCATCCCAACACCACGCGCGTGCTCGGTGAGGAGGCGTTCGGGGCGGTGCGCGACTCGGGGCTGCATCCGGCGACTGTGCAGCTACTCTATCGCACAGGACACGACGATGGCGCACGCGCGGTCTCCGACCCACGCACCGGCGCGACGGGCTACACCGGAAGTCGCGGCGCTGGCCTCACGCTCAAAGCCGCTGCGGACGCGGCCGGCAAGCCGATCTATCTCGAGCTCTCCAGCGTCAATCCACTGCTCATTCTCCCCGGTGCGCTGGCCGAGCGCCGAGAAGCGCTTGCGGGTGAGCTCGTCGGAAGTTGCTTGATGGGAACGGGTCAATTCTGCACGAGCCCGAGCCTCGTCGTGCTGTTCGCCGGTGACGAGACCGAGACGTTCCTGGACGAGATGCGGCAACGACTCGACGTCACGCCACCGACGCCCCTGCTTTCGCGCGCCGTCGCGCGGTCGCTCACGTCGGCGGTGTCCGAGCTGCGTGACGCAGGCGCGGAGGCGGTCACGGGGGGTGCCGCGATCGAAGGCCCCGGCTATCGCCACGCGAACACGCTGCTGCGGGTGAGCGGCGCGCAGTTTCTCACGGAGCCACATCGACTGCAGACCGAGGCGTTCGGTAACGTGTCGCTGGCAGTGATAGTGCGCGACGAGCAGGAAGCGCTCGCGGTGCTCGCGCAACTCGAGGGCAATCTCACCGGGTGCATCTACTCGGACACTCGCGGCAGCGACGACGCGCTCTACGCGCGGCTGGAGCCACCGCTTCGCCAACGCGTCGGCCGCCTGCTGAACGACAAGATGCCGACGGGCGTGGCGGTGAGCCCCGCGATGAACCACGGCGGGCCGTACCCGTCCACCGGACATCCGGGGTTCACCGCTGTCGGGATCCCGGCGGCACTGCGCCGGTTTGGTGCGCTCTACTCGTACGACAACGTGCGGCCGTCGCGCCTGCCGGCGCTTCTCCGTGACGAGAACCCCGGGGGGCGCGCGTGGCGCCTCGTCGATGGTGCGTGGACGCGGAGCGACGTGACCGCAGCGGTCGCTCGTTGATCGCGCGTCAGCCGCGCGCCGCCGCCGAGCGCGATGGAGTGGCCGTCGACGGGATGATCACGCGTCTCTCGTCGACCTTGGGCGGCGGCGTGCGCAGCCACTGCGGACCGCCGATCGCCGTCGCGCGCAACACGGCGTCACCGGGCTGATAGCGTGCGAGGCGCTCGGCGGTGAGCGGCACCATCAGGTGGGCCGAACGCGTTCGAGGATCGAGGCTCGCCTGGTGGTTCGACGGGATGCGCTGCACCGCGAGCGTCTCGGCGTGTGCGCCCTGCTCCAGCACGAGACGCACCGTCACGTACGTGCGGGCCCAGCTCACCGCATCCACCTCGATGATTCCGCCCGGGCGAAGCTCGCGCTCCGGGACGCGCATGGTCACGCTGTGCACCTGCACCCAGGCGCGATAGCCGGAGAAGCCACCGAACACGGCGAACGGCACGACGACCGCAATGGTCAACCAGCGCAGCGCTTTCATCGACGGCGCCTCGCGAGCGAATGGCGACGATGCGAGCGCGGTCGTGATGGGAAGCACCGCCACCTCCGAGTGAGCACGAGAGAGTGTGTCGGAATCGCGGATGCAACGTGGTGTCCCGCGAGGATCGGCGCATGAAGCGCGCATGATCAGATCGTGACGGTTCGATTAACGCCGACGCGCGCTCAAAGATGCGGTAAGCCTGTGCACGCCACGGCGCAGTGTCATATTTCCACGAGACCTGAGATGTGGAGGACACGTTGGGCACCGAGGCACCGCTGAATGGCTGACCGTCCCGCCGTCGTGCTGGTGACGTACGACGCACGACGCGATGTCACCGACGACGATCGTCTGCTCGCCGACGCGTTGTCGGTGCGCGGGGCCTCGGTGCACGCCGCTCCCTGGAGCGATTCGTCGACGCGCTGGTCGTCGTTCGACGCCGTGGTGGTGCGCTCGTGCTGGGACTATTTCCTGCGCCCGGCCGAGTTCCACGCCTGGCTCGACGCCCTGGAGTCCGAGGGCGCGCGAGTGTTCAACGACGTATGCACGCTGCGCTGGAACGCCGACAAGTCGTACCTGCGAGACCTCGAGTCGCGCGATGTCGCCGTCATCCCGACACGATGGCTGGAGCGCGGCAGCGCGTCCTCGCTTCGCGAGCTGCGGCGCACGACCGGGTGGTCCGCCCTGGTCGTGAAGCCGACGGTGTCAGGAGGCGCGCATCGCACCTGGTGCGCGCTGCCCGGTGCGGAGGGGGACGACGACGCGCGGCTCGCGGCGATGGTCGACGACGGCGCGGTGATGGTGCAGCCACTCGTCGACGAGATCGAGCGCGAAGGCGAGTGGTCGCTCGTCTTCCTCGGCGGCACGTACAGTCACGCGGTGCTCAAGCGTCCGCGCAGCGGCGACTTCCGCGTGCAGCGCGAGCACGGAGGGAGCCTCGAGGCCGGCGAGCCATCATCGGCGGTGATCTCGGCGGCCGAGCGAGTCCTCGCGAACACGCCGACCGGCCACGAGCCGCCGCTGTACGCGCGCGTGGACGGGTGCATCGTCGAAGGCACGCTGCTGCTCATGGAGCTCGAGCTGCTCGAGCCGGAGCTGTTCCTGCGCTGTGCACCGAATGCCCCGGCGCGCATGGCGGAGGCGCTGCTGGCGCGGCTCGACTAGCGACGGAGCTGCAGCGCGCCGGAGGGACAACGGCTCACGGCGAGCGCGATGCTCTCGGGATCGGAGGCTGTGCCATCGATCCACGGCCGACGCCGCGGGTCGAACACGAGCGGCAGGCTGCGCACGCACCGTCCGCTGTGCTGACAGAGCTGCGGCCGCCATTCGACCGTCAGCGAGCCAGCCTGATAGTGGTGCAGCTCCTCGGGAAGGTCGGCGGGCGTGGTCATGGCTTCATCATGTACTTCGCCGCCCGGGGCGCAAGCGCGCTCGGGCGGCGGAATGGCTTCTTTCCGGCAGGGCGGGTCACTTTCCAGTCGTGGCAGTCGCGGTGATCGGCAGCTCGCCGGTCACCACCGACTGGAGCGCAAGCGTCAGAGAGAACTTGGCGAACTTGCTCTTCACGAGCACGGGGTAGCGGCGGGCATCCTCGCTGAACCACACCTGTGCCTCTCCGTTCTCCGAGAAGATGCCGTTGGCCTTGATCGACGGGCGCACGACGGTGGTGGCGAACGTCCCCGCCCCGACGCGCACCGCCTCTCGGCGGAGACCGGTGAGCACCACCGGGTTTCGATCGGGACGGAAGTAGCGGTCGTCGCGGCGCGTCTCGCCGACGCGGATGCCCGCAGTGCGGACCGCGTAGATGAACGAGCCATCGTCGAGCGGGTGGGCGACGCTCGCATACACCGAGTCACCCTCCTCATAGGTACCACGTTCGGGATAGATCTCGTACACCGTGGTCCGCTTGTACCGCCCCTCGCGGATCTCCTGACGATGGCGGAGCGAGGCAAGCGTCTGCACGTCGATCCAGCTCTCGTACCGGTCGTGGACGCGGAAGAAAGGCACGCCGCCGTCGATGGTGAAGACGACGTGATAGGCCGGCCTGCCGCGAACCGTCACGATACCGTCCACCCGCATCCGCGCCGTGCCGGCAGGGATTCCGCCGAACGTCGCCTTGTAGGTGAGCTCCTCGCCGACACCATATGGAACGGCGGCCCATGCCGCGACCGGCGCCACCGGCGGCGCCGCAGACAGCATGGTCGCCTGGGCCGACGCACGAGCAGGAGCTATGGCCGCCGCGGCGGCGAAAGCGAGCGCGAGAGCGCGCTGGACGGAAACACTATGGAGGGCTGACATGGGATCCTTGGTGGTGCTACGACCCTACCAGTCTGATCGGTTGTGTGCGGGCGTCGTCACTTTCTGAACCTTCCGAAAGATCGGATTCGGCACTTACCGAGGACTTACGAACGCTTCAAATGATTACGAGCCTGTAATGTTCATATATGAAATACAGGCTCAAATAAAAAGGTTCGTCAGCCCGTGAGGGCCGACAGCAGCGTGAGCAGCTGGGCCCGCTGATTCGCGTCCAGACGATCCGCGAGCTCGCGCTGCACGCTGCGGATCGCGCGGAGGCCCTCAGCGTGGCGTTCGTGGCCCAGCGGGGTGACCTTGGCACGTACCGCTCGACGGTCCTCGCTGCAGCTTCCCCGCTGGACCAAGCCATCCGCCTCGAGACGGTCGACGAGCTGGGTGACGTTGGACCGTACGCACTGAAGGCGACCCGCAAGGTGCCCGAGGGTGAGCGGCTCCCCCGCCTGAATGAGCTGCTCCAGGGCATCGAACTTCGACACGGACAGCCCAACGGCGACGAGTGCGTCCTCGAGCCGCTGCTGCAGCTCATCGGCCGCCCCGAGCACCGCGATCAGTGCACCCTCGTCGGGTCCGGATCGGACGGCACAGCCGGGAGGCGCGTCGTGAAGGGTACTGTTCATACTACGAAATATGTGCTGGTTATGTATTGGAGTCAAGCAAATGTCTGGGGGTGCCGCGTTCGCATCTCCCGGACATCAGTTGGAGTGCCGCGCGAAAGCACGGGCATCGCGCGCCGACTAAGAGCGGGAGCGCGGATTCCGACGGATCTGAACCGCAGAACGGCCGGGTCGGCTCCTCTCCAAGTCGGGACGCCCTGGACCAGTGCCACCCTCCCCTCCATACACGACCACAAGGTTCCTTTTGGCTGCAGCAGAGATCACTGCGCTCCGCCATCCGCGGCATCCGGATGATCGGCTCGAATCCGCGTTCCCGCTGTTAGGACGCCGCGTTGGATCTAGAAGTAGCGGGCAGTCGCCATCAGCAGCGCGGCGATGGACAGGAGTACGAGTGTGGTGCGCGAGCCGAGCGCGATCCGACGCATCAAGCCGGCACGCTGCTCGTCGGTCAGCGGCGCGACACCCGACTTGGGAGGCCCCTGCATCCGCCTCGCCGCGGGCGCGCTGACGGTCATACCGACGATGAGGGCGAGGATGGCCGCGGCGGCGCCGGCCGACATCCCGATCCCCATCGGCGAGCGCGCCCACGCGCCGTCCGTCAGCGACATGTTGCGCACCATGAGAAGCACGCCGGCGAGCGTGGTGAGGATGCCGACGATCATGAGGTAGACGGAGAGCTTCCGTCGCCCCATGATGAACTGCATCATCGGCTGCGCGGCCGGCCCGACGGCCTGCGTGGCGGGGAGCAGGAACAGGCTCACGACCACGACCCCGCCGACCCACAGCACACCGCCGACGACGTGAATCGCACGCAGCAGGAACAGCACGATCGCATTGTCCATCGCTCGCACTCCTGTTTGGCATGGCGGGAAGGTCGCCCCCACGCGGGGCGACTCTTTCGGAATACTATACACACCGTCTAGTGAAATACAAGAGCGAACGTTGAGGCGCCGGTACACACTCGGCCGACGCCAACAGAAAGCCGACGCGACGCGCGAGCGGATCGTGATCGCCGCGCGTGGACTCCTCGCCTCGCCGGACGGTGCACGTGCGATGACGATCGAGGCCGTGGCGCGCGCGGCCGAGGTGACGCGAGCGACGGTGTACCTGCAGTTCGACTCGAAGCAGCGACTGCTCGGCGCTGTGCTCGACCATCTGGCACGCGAGGGTGGGCTCGAGCGAATCCCCGCGATCCTCGAGCTGACCGATCCACTGAAAGCGCTGGACGAATTCATCGCGCTGCTCGTGCGCTTCTACGCAGTCGACCGCGATCTGCACCGACAACTGGGCGCGCTCGCGGAGATCGACCCCACGCTGCGGGAGATCGTGCGCGAGCGACAAGGACGGCGGCGTGGCGTGCTCACGGCCCTGGCGAAGCGTATCGACCCCACACTGGCGCGCGCGCCTCGCCGGCTCGCCGACGCGGTCGATACCCTATTTGCCCTCACGGCCCCGACGATCGTCGAGCAGCTCGGCGATGGGCGTACGGGGGCGCAGGTGGCGACGATCGTGCAGCGTCTCGCGCGCGCGGCAATTCCGCCAGCGTGAACACACTCGCGGAGCACCGATGACCATGCGCGCCATCGTGATCACCAAACCGGGCGGTCCGGACGTCCTCGAGCTGAAGGAGCGTCCGACGCCCGAGCCGGGGCTCGGCCAGGTACGCGTCCGCGTACGTGCGTCGGCGCTCAACCGCGCGGACCTCTCGCAGCGAATGGGCAACTACCCGGCCCCGCCTGGTGCGCCGGCCGACATCCCCGGTCTCGAGTACGCGGGGGAAGTCGACGCGGTTGGACCCTCGTCCACGATGTGGCCCGTGCGCAGTCGTGTGATGGGGATCGTCGGAGGCGGTGGGCACGCGGAATACGTCTGTGTGCACGAGCGCGAGGTGCTGCCGATCCCGAAGGACATGTCGTTCGAGGAGGCGGCGGCCGTCCCCGAGGTGTTCCTCACGGCGTACGACGCGCTGTTCCGGCAGCTCGACGTCCGGCTCGGAGAGCGCGTGCTCGTGCACGCCATCGGCAGTGGAGTCGGGACGGCCGCGCTGCAGCTCGCGTGGCTCGCCGGCGTGACGGTGTACGGCACGTCGCGCTCGGTGTCGAAGCTCGAGCGCGCGAAGGGGCTCGGACTGGTGCACGCGATCGACGCGTCGTCGCAGGACTGGGCCGCGCGCGTGGAGGAGCTCGCAGGGACGAACGGCGTGCACGCCGTCGTCGATCTCGTCGGTGGCGACTACCTGCGCGACAACCTTCGGGTGCTCGCGCCGCGCGGCCGGTTGGTCGTCGTCGGACTCACCGCAGGCAACCGCTCGGAGCTCGACCTGGGCGTGGTGCTGCGCAAACGACTCAAGATCGTCGGCACGGCGCTTCGCTCGCGGGCGCCCGAGGAGAAGGCCGCGCTGGCGCGCGAGTTCGCGCAACGCGTGGTGCCCTTCTTCGAATCCCGTCAGCTGCGTCCCGTGATCGAGCGGGTGTATCCCTTCGAGCAGATCGGCGCGGCGCACGCCGACATGGCGTCGAACGCGACGTTCGGGAAGCTGGTGCTGCGCTGGTGAGTGGCGCGACAACGTGAGCGGCGCGCCGGGAGGACGCGCCGCTCACGAGATCACTTCACCAAGGTCACTTCACGCTGAACTGCTTGACCATTCCGTGCGCCAGGTGCGGCTTTCCGTCCTTCGCGTCCGGTACGAAGCAGATGAGAGCGTAGTCGCCTGGAGTGAAGCTGGTCTGGATGTCGACCGTGCGGCCCTTCGCAATGCCCGTGATGCCGCCGACCAGGGCGCCCGGGGGCGGACCCTGGGGCTTCTCCATCGCCTGGAGGAATGCCTGCACCGTGGTGCCGGGATTGAGCTTCACGATGACCGCCTCGTGCGCCTGCTCCGCGACATTGTGAAGCCGGATGGTCTTCGTTGCCGCGGTGATCGGCGAGGACAGGCGGAAGTCATAGTCGTCGAGCGTCATCGTCACGTCCGTCGCCGGCGCTGCCGTCTTACCGGCCTGCTCGACGCCGCGCCGCGAGACGACCGCGACTTCCTTCACCATCCCCTTCATGAAGTGTGGCTGGCCATCCTTCATCGCCGGAATGACGCAGACCATGACGTACTTCCCCTCCTCGAGGTCGAGCGTCGCCCAGTTCTCGCCTCCGGGCATCGGGGTGTTGGGCCCGCCCACGTCCACGGCCCACTTCGGCAGCGGGCCGGGCGTCTTCGTCGCTTCGGTGAGGTCCTTGAGCGTCTTCCCCTGCTCGAGCTTGATCAGCCAGATGTGGTGAAAGTCCGGCCCCTTGTTCACGAGGTGAAACGTCGTGCGGCCGGCGGCGATGGTATCCGGCGCCTGGAAGGCGTAGTCGGTCGCCGTCACGGTGACGACGTTGGGCTTGGCGTTAGGGTCGTTCCTCGGCGCGGCAGCGCGGAGTCCACCGGCGACGGTAGCAGTGGCCGCAATGGCGAGCAGAGAGGAAGTCAACGAGATACGCATGATGTTCTCCTGTAGGGCACGCGCGCCGAACGCGGACGTGCCTCGGGTGCTTGAGCGTGTGGGGGCCGGCCGACGCCGGTCGCCTGTCACGCGGAGGAGAATAGGAGGGTTGTATTACCCGGGGCTTACGAGCCCGATTGGTGTCGGCGCGGCCGCTTACGGCCGCTTACAGTGCCGGACAAGCCTTGTCCATATTGCGCCATCCGCAGCAGTGGAGCCCCAGGATCACGAGGGAAACGGCGAGGGCGCAGAGCTGGTTCTGCGCGCCTTTTGGCCCCGTGCCACATCCAGGCGCTTTGGTTGGCAAACACTGGTTCGGAGAGCGCGGGGAACCACGAGGGCGCGGGGCCGGCGGGCTACAACTGACTGGCGCGGAGCGGCGCGGAGGAACGGCGAGACCGCGGAGCAGCACTCTCCCGGTCGGGCTCCGTGCACGGCGCATGCTCCTCTCCAGCCACAACCCCAAAAGCACGGCTTCGGGGGGCCGGCATCGACCCTTTCCTGGCGTCGTGGTCTCGCTGGGTCCTCTCCGCGGCTCCGCGCCTCCGCGTGAAATGCTCTTGCCGTTGCAGTTGCTGTTCAGCGGTTCAAGCGGTTCCGCGGTTCCCGCGCCCCCTCAGTTCTCCGCGCCCTCCGCGCCAATCAGTTGTAGTTCGGCAGTTCGGCAGTTCGGCAGTTCGGCAGTTCGGCAGTTCGGCAGTTTCAGCGGTTCCTGCGCGCACCCGCGCACCCGCCCACGCGCGCTACTTCGTCACCGTCCCCATCCGGACCACCTCGAACGCGC
>DATFOL010000309.1:0-3005 GCA_035265545.1 Gemmatimonadaceae bacterium
GGGACCTCGGTCGCATCCTCGAGGTGTTCAAGGCTGCCGCCGTGACGAGGATCGATCACCTGATCAGCACCCACTATCACCAGGACCACGTCGGCGGCCTCGCGGCGCTCGCGCAACGGATCCCGGTGGCGCACTACCTCGACCACGGCCCGAACGTCGAGAATCCGGAGCAGGTGAGCGGCTTCCGGGCGCGCTACGACTCCATCCTGGCGAAGGCGAAGCACACCGTCGCCAGGCCGGGCGACCGGGTGACGGTGAGGGGGCTCGACTGGCGCATCGTGCAGTCGGCGGGCAAGTCGATCGCCACCCCGCTCGCGGGAGCCGGCGCGTCGAACGCCGTCGCGTGCACACGCTTCGAGCGGAAGCCCGACGCGGCGCGCCCCGACGACAACAGCCAGTCGGTCGGCAGCGTGATCACCTTCGGTCGCTTCCGCGTGCTCGATCTCGGCGACCTGCTCTGGAACAACGAGCACGACCTCGTCTGCCCACGGAACATGGTCGGCACCATCGACCTCTACATGGTCACGCACCATGGGCTCGCGACGTCCGGCTCGCCGACGCTCGTGCACACCGTGCGGCCGCGAGTAGCGGTGATGCAGAACGGCACGCGCAAGGGCGGCGCTCCCGCCAGCTTCACGACGCTGCGCACCTCACCGGGTCTCGAAGACGTGTGGACACTGCACTGGTCGTACGCCGCCGGCGTCGAGCACAACAGCCCGGGCGCATTCATTGCCAATGTCGACAGTGTGACGACGATCGCGAGCGTGCTCACCGCCGCTCCCGGCGCGCAGCCGACGCCGCCGAGCGATCCGGCGCATACGCCGGCGCACTACATCAAGATCTCGGCGCAGCGCGACGGGTCGTTCACGGTGACGAATTCGCGGAACGGGTTCACCAAGGCTTACGGTCCGAGATAGGCCGCGACTGGGTGAGTGGGTTGGTGAGATCGTGCGTTGATGAGGAACGGCCTCGGGAGGCAGGAGCTTCCCGAGGCCGTTCAACTCACGAGCTCACGATCCAACCAACCCACTCACGCAACTAGTACCGAACGCCCACTCCGATCCGAACCGCCGAGTATTCCGACGCTCCACCGCCACTCAACCCGTCGCGCCCCAACTCTCCCTCGAGCGACAGCACGAGCAGCCGCCGCGCGACGAACCGCGTCTCCGCCGACACCGACTGGCTGAATCGCACCTCGAAGTCCGTCGGCGTTCTGAGCTCCACCGGCACCGAGCCCGTGGAGAGCTTCGCGCCCAGGTACGCGCCCTCGTCGCCGAGGAAGCGGCGGGCCGAGAGGGTCACCGACGTCCCGCCGTCGTCGAGGACGTGCGTCACGCGGCTGCCGAGCAGGAACTGGCCGGCGTACGCACCGACCGATCCGCCGAGCATGTCCACGCCGGTGTCGAAGTTCATCCGCCGATAGCCGGCGGACGCCTCGAGCCACTGCGTGAGCGATCCGAACAGCTCGGCCGACGCCGTGGTCTTGGCGTACACCGTCGAGTTGATGGAAGCACCGCCGGCGAGTGCGAGGTAGCCGCGCGGGAACGCGGGGTAGAGCTCCAGCTCGAGCCGACCATCGCTGAGCGGGCCGCGATCCACGCGCTTCGCGCGCACGATCGCCGGGCCGAGATCGGTGTTCGTCCGCGCCGAGAGCGCGCCCTCGCGCCACTCTGGCAACTGTCGGCGCCACGATTTGTAGTCGATCCCTGCCAGCGCCTCGCCGCCGTACACCTCGTGGCGCAGCAGGTCGCGCAGCGCACGGGCGTCGGCGCGCTCCGGCGCCAGCTCGACGGCCCGGGCCATCACGCGCTCGGCCTCGGCCTTCCGGTTCTGACGTCGGAGCTGCGTCGCACGCGCCATCGCGCTGTCCACGTCGTAGCGCGGCGGCATCGTCTTCGGCGTCGCCTGCTGCGTTACTCGCTGCGCCGACGCGGTCGCGCCAGCGACGCACAGCGCCGTCGTCGCCGCCAGCGCGAGTCGGCTCCAGCGAATCATCCGATGGGTGCGCGTCATGCCGGCACCGCAGTCGGCGCGCGGCGCACGTTCCGCTCGAACTTGTTCCATGCCTTGTCTCCACGCAGGAACTCGATGGTGCCGACGACGCCGGACCACATGAGGATCGGGCGGTAGAGGAAGAGGTCGAGCGGCCCGAGCGCGAGCATGTGGATGAGGTCTCGCACCCGATAGTCGCGATAGCCGCGGTCGTGCAGCCACACGGCGAGCGTGGTCGGGAACGCGGTGGCGAACGCCATGATGCCGAGGAACGCCAGGTACGGAAGCCAGCCGATGATGCCGAACACTCCCGCGAGCGCGAGCGTCGCGAACGACAGGATCTGGAACAGCGGCGCGAGACATTCGAACAGCGCGTAGTACGGCACGCCGAGCATCCCCACGGTGCGATACGTCGGGCGAAGGAACATCCGGCGATAGTGCCAGATCGTCTCGAGCGTCACGCGCTGCCAACGCGCGCGCTGGCTGACGAGCGACGCGATCTTCGATGGCCCTTCGGTCTGCGCGACGAGGCTCGGCAGCGAGACGATGCGATATGGACGCTTCTCGCGGAGCATCTTCTCGTGCACCCGGAAGGTCATCTCGATGTCCTCGCAGGTGAACTCCGACGAGAATCCGCCGACCTCCACGATCACGTCGCGCCGCCACATCCCGTAGCCGCCCGACACACACAGCATGCACTCCAGCCGGCTCCACGCGGCGCGGTAGTCCACGAACGCGCGCATCATGTCGAGGTGCTGGAAGTCGGCGAGCAGGTGCGAGTTCACGGTGGGGCCAGCGTAGCCGGCCGCGCCCATCGTCTCGGGGGTGAGGCTGATCCCGAACAGGCTCGCCGCGCCGACGATGCGCGCCGGATCCTTCGAGATGACGGTCATCGCCTTCAGCACGGCGTCGGGGGCGAACATCGTGTCGCCGTCCACGCAGCACAGATAGCGGTAGCGGGCGAAGTTCACGCCGCAGTTGAGCGCGTCCGCCTTGCCGCCGTTGTCCTTGGA
>DATFOL010000310.1:0-2179 GCA_035265545.1 Gemmatimonadaceae bacterium
CGACGCATCGGGACCAGGAGGGTTCCTTGCGCGACAGCTCGCGCTGCCGTCGGGGCTGGACCGCACCCACACGCGGTCGGCGCTGGTGTTCAGCCATTTCTATGATGCGCGGCTGATGGCGGACGAGATGCCCACGCTCCCCGCCGGGCCGTACCCGGACGACTGGGCCGCTGTGCACCACCTGATCGATGAAGGGTGGATGTACTCGTTGCGGTTCGACGAGGGGACGACGAGCGCGGGGTTCCTGCTCACACCGCGCGGACTCGCGTCGATTCGTGAAGCGACCACCGGCGATCCCAAGCTGCTCTGGAGCGCGTTGCTCGATCGGTACCCGACCATCGACCGTCTCTTCGCCGGCGCGCGACCGACGATGCCGATCGGCTTCGTGCCGCGCGTGCAGCACCGGCTCACGCGCGCCGTCGGAGCGCGGTGGACGTTGATGCCGCACGCGTATGCGTTCGTCGACCCACTGTTCTCCACCGGGATCGCGTGGGGACTGCGCGCGGTGGAGCGACTCGCGCTGGCGTTCGAGCAGGCGGCCGACCGCGACCGCCGGCCCGATGCGGAGACGCTCGCGCGCTACGACGCCGCGCTCGGTGCCGAAGCGGACCAGATCGATCTGGTGGTCGCCGGCGCGTACGAGGCGGTGGCGCACTTCGACCTGTTCGCTGCACAGGCGATGCTCTACTTCGCCACCGTGTCGTTCGCCGAGGCGAGCCAGCGACTGGGTGGCGCGGATGGCGCGGCGTGGAAGGGGTTCCTGGGCGTGGGCGACGCCGTGCTGGGGCCCATGCCGCGCGAGTCGCTCGAGCGACTCCGCCGGATCACGCGCGGCGAGGGCAACGCGGGCGCACCGGCGGAGCGCGCAGCGTTCGGCGAGTGGATCGCCGCGGCGATCGCGCCGCGCAACGTCGCCGGTCTGGCCAATCCGGCACGCCACAACATGTATCCGGTGGACCTGGACGTGCTCGTGGACCGGCACGCGCTGCTCGGGCTGACGCGCGAGCAGATGATCCGCGCGCTCCCGGCGCTGCGCGGTCTGGGGCCAGAGCCCACCTTCGTGCCGCCCGCCTCGCGCACGAATGGGCATCGCACGCGCGTGGCAACGCACGTCGCCGCTCCCTTGCCGGAACGTGCACCGGCGACGAATCTGCCCTGATGTCCGACCGTTCGGCCCCACTCATCTCTCGCCGCAGCTTCGGCTGGCTCGCCGCGGTGTTGTTCGTCGTGGTCGGTGTGACGAGCGGCGTGCTTGTATCGCGCATGCGGCGCGCCGAGCGCTGGCCCGAGGCGGTGCGTCCGGCGACGGCGATGGGGGACTCGACCTGTCTCTCGTGCCACAGCGACAAGGCGAGCTACGAAGGCACGGCGCACCGTCTGACGACGCGTCATCCGAGCCGCCAGGCGGTGGCGGGGAACTTCGGCGTGGAGAAGAACGTGCTGCACACTCCCAACGCCGGCCTCCACTTCCGGATGGACGTGGACTCGACCGGATTCCATCAGACGGCAGTGGAAGGCACGGGGAAGGACACCACCAGTCGCACGGAGCGCGTCGCGTACGTCGCCGGCTCCAACCGGAAGGGGCAGAGCTTCCTCTACTGGCGCGGCGACTCGCTGTACCAGCTTCCGATCTCGTACTGGAAGACGCTGGACACCTGGATCAACAGCCCGGGCCCGGCCTACATGGATGGCCGCGCGAACTTCGATCGCCCGGTGGCCCCGCGCTGCTTCGAGTGCCACGCCACGTGGATCGAGGCGAAGCAGGACCTGCGGGTGGTCAACCGGTTCGACTCGACGGGGGCGATCCTCGGCATCACCTGCGAGCGCTGCCATGCGGGTGGACGCGAGCACGTGACGCGCGAGCGCTCGGTGCTGCGCGCGGCGCGCGGGCCGGCGATCGTCAACCCCGCGCGGCTCACGCGCGAGCGGCAGATGGATGCGTGCGCGCAGTGCCACGGCGGTCTCGGCACGCCGAAGCTGCCGTCGTTCACCTACGTGGCCGGATACACGCTCGAGAATTTCCTCGAACTGCCAGTGCAGCCGCCGGAGGCACAGGTGGACGTTCACGGCAACCAGGTCGCACTGCTGCAGCGGAGCCGGTGTTATCAGGCGTCACAGATGACGTGCATCACCTGCCACGACGTGCACGCGACCCAGCGCGACGTGAAGCAGCTCTCCG
>DATFOL010000311.1:0-2033 GCA_035265545.1 Gemmatimonadaceae bacterium
AGCGCGTCCACCTCTCGCGACGCGGCGTCGAGCTCCGTACGCGCCCGGTCGAGCTTCACTCGTTCGGTCTCGAGGAACCGCTCGTACGGCTGGATGACCTCGAGCAGCTGCTGCTCGTAACGCGTAAGCTGCTCCTGGAACTTCGACGAGAGCAGCGCCGAAAGATCGGTGCTCAGCTTCGCGATCTTCTCCTCCATCTCGCGGATGAGCTGGCGGCGTCGCATCGGAATGATGAACCATCCCGCGATGGCGAACAGCGTGGCCGTGAGGACACCGGTCAGGTCCAGCGCCGCCGTGGTGAAGACGGCGACGAGGATGGCGCCGAGTCCGAGGGCGAGCACGTTGACGCCGAAGGCGGACGCCACTGCGTCGCGCATCGACTCCACGACGCCGCGCGCCTCGGCCTCGGTGTTGAAGTCGCTGAGCCGGCGCTCCACCGGCTGGCGCAGCCGTGTGAACAGCTCTTCACGGTTGTACTGGAACTCGGTGTCGCCGTGCGCCGCGAGCGCACCCGATGCGCGCAGCCGTGCCGTGTGTGCGTCGAGCTCCGTGAACACCGCCGTCCAGAGCTTGAGATTGCGGCGCACCGTCCAGTCCACCATCCGGTGCACGACGTCCTCGATCTCGCGCGGCGCATCGGCGACCACCTCGTTGCGGAAGCGGTTCTCGACCGCGTCCTTGTTCCGCAGCAGGTTGATGTTGCCGATGCGGATGTTGCGCTCGAGCCAGGTCCGGCCGCGCCGCTCCACTTCGGTGAGCGAAGCGCGCAGCTCGAGCAGATAACGCTCCGAGTCGGTGCGCATCTCGGTGCTGTAGGCGTCGAGCTGGCCGCGCACGGCGCCGAGCACGTTGCCGTCCTCCTGCACGACGACTCGTCGTTTCTCGATCGTCGCGAGGTTCCGCTCGAGCACGTTGCGCAGCACTCCGACCGGCGAGAGCAGCTTCAGTCGCACGCGCTCGGTCTCGCGGAGCGTCTCGATCAGATAGCGCTCGAGCGCCGGGAAGTCGTCCAGTGCGTCGGGCGGCATCGTGTCGGCGATGCCGGCTGCATTGCCGGCACTCTTCGCCGCGACCTTGCGGCGCAGCGCCCGCAGCGCGCTGATGAAGTACATCGTTGGCGCCGCGCCGCCCAGCCGCGATTGCACCTCGCGCGTCAGATATTCGCGCACGCGGACGAGCTGGTCGTCGGAGTTCCGCCGGTCGACGCCATTGACGACGAAGATGACCTTCTTCCCCCACTCGCGGATGTGGCCGAGGAAATCCAGCTCGCTCGCGGTCAGCGGCTGGAGCAGGCTCGTGACGAACAGGACGAGATCGGCGCGGGGCACGAAGCCGCGGGTGATCTCCTCCTCCATCCGCTCGATCGAGTTCGTGCCCGGCGTATCGACGATCTCGAGGTCACGGAGCACGTCGAGCGGGTAGCGGTAGATGCGCGTGTGCTCGCCGGCCGGCTCGGGCGTTCCCGGCTCACCGAACCGCAGGATGGAGATGACCCGGGTGGTGGGGAGGTCGCCCATGGCGAACACCTCGTCGCCAAGCAGGGCGTTGATGAAGGTGCTCTTCCCCGCGTTGTACTCGCCCGCCACGACGAGGAGGAACAGCTCGTCCATCTCGGTGACGAGCTGCGCGAGCCGTTCCTGATCCGCGGGTGGGCCATCGGCGTGTGAGAGTGCGTCGCGCACGTGCAGCACCAGCCGGCGCTCCAATGCGACGAGCTCGGCCTGCTGGCGGGTAAGGACCTGGTCCATGCAGGCGGGCATCGCACAACGTGCGCCGCTGTAGAGGTCGGCGGGCGGCAGCAGCCTTCGCTTCGTCGCGGGTGGTGCTGGCCCCGGCGGTTGGGGATTCGTATCGTTGCCGCTCAGGTCGCCGATTCTCCCCGGTCTTCGCGAGTCGTCCCGTGAGTCATGGTTGATCGCTGTAGGCTTCGCGGGCTTGCTCTCGCCGTCACGGTCGCCGCGGCGCTGCTGGCGCCGTCCGTCGTCCGTGGTCAGGGCTCCCCAGCCGCCAAGGCTGCTGGACGACGCCATGAT
>DATFOL010000312.1:0-17588 GCA_035265545.1 Gemmatimonadaceae bacterium
TCGTGTTGACGCCCAAGCTCGGCGACCCAAATTACCTCGCATGGCCCCTCCCCGCCTCCATCGCAGCGTCCAGGCAATCCGGATCGCCGTGCTGCTCGGTGCAACCGTGTCGGGGTGGGCGTGCCGGAACGACGCACCACCGGCGCGCATCGATACGAGCTTCACCACGATCACATCCCGCCCAGAGTCGCTCGGCGGCGCGCCGCCGATTAGCAACGGCTGGAACTCCATGGCCGGGCCCGTGCTGCTCGTGGCTGGTCCTTCGCCAGACGAAGCGCTCGTGTTCTTCGGCCCAGCGAGCAACGGCACGGGCGCGCCGGTCGATACGGGCGCGGTGGATCAGGCCACCGCGACGCTGTTTGGGCGCGACAGCGCGCGCTTCAGCGCCACGCTGGAGCTTCCCGCCGGCAACGACAACGCCGAGTGTCGCGTGTGGCCGCTGCGCAACCTGCGCGTGACTGGGACGGGAGGCGCCTGGTCGGTCGGGTTCGTGAGCACCAACGTCACGCCCATCCCGCTGGACTCCGTGAATGCGCTTCCCGCTCGGGATAGCATGGCCCTCGCGGCCGAAGCGTCGCGCCTGGCGTCCACGGTGACGGCCAACACCTCGCCCGCGTTCCAAGGGCTCCGGTTCACGGCACACGACATCAGGCGCTTCGAGGTCAGACCGGGCGTGCAAGCAATGGCCGCGCACCTGATCCGACGTGTGAACCAGGAGGCCGACCCACAAGAGGAGCAGACACTGCTCGTAGCCGAACGCGACAGCGGCGCGACAGCAGGGCGTTTCCAGTTGGCCTACGCCGAGCGATCGTACGGCAAGGAGGAGCAGGTGACTTCGAGCGAGTTGGTCGCGGCGGTCCGCCTGGGCTCGAACGGTCCGCCCTCGCTCGTCGTGGCGCGGGACGGCGAGGAGGGTCTCGCCTACGCCCTGCTCGAACGGACCGGCCCGCGTCAGTGGCGAGTGCGCTGGACCAGCGGGCTCGCCAGGTGCGGCGGATGACGCTCGCCATGCGCTGACTGCACGCCCGCTCACCCTCCCGGTTGGAGCGCGCGTCCGAGCGCTGCGGGTGCCCGTGCGCGGCCAACCGCTCCCGCCAGCGCGGCGAGGGTCAGCAGATACGGCACCAGCAGGAACACCTGGTACGGTGCGTTCCATCCCATTGCCTGGAAGGCGTACTGCAGGGCGCTCGCGCCACCGAACAACAGCGCACCGGCGGCGACTCCATAGGGAGTCCATCGGCCCAGCACGACGATGGCAATGGCGATGAAGCCGCGTCCCGCCGACATCCCTTCGGCGAAGGTCCCCGCCTGTGCCAGCACCAGTGTCCCGCCGGCGAGGCCGCCCAGCCCTCCCCCTGCCAGGACTGCCAGCAGTCGCGCGCGATTCACGGCGATCCCCGCGGCTTCGGCGGCCTCGGGTCGCTCGCCGATGGCGCGGAGCGCGAGTCCGGCGTGCGTGCGCATGAGCCACCACCCTAGCACAGGGGGGATCACGTACGCGACGTAGGTGATGGGCGGCTGCGCGAAGAGCGCGGCTCCGATCACGGGCAGCGACGACAGGCCAGGGATGGCGAGCGGCTCACTCGTTGGGATCCCGAGCGCGGCGCCGCCGCTGCCGTAGAGTGCGCGGTACAGTGTGCCGGTGGCGCCCACGCTGAGGAGGGTGAGCGCGGTACCGGTGATGATCTGATCAGCGCGAATCCAGATCACGCATACCGCGAACACCGCGGCGACCACCACACCTGCCGCGATGGAGGCCGCGAAGCCGAGCCCGACTCCTCCTGCGGACGCACCGACGAGTGCGCCGAACGCTCCGGCGAGGATCGCGCCCTCGAGTCCGATGTTGATCAGCCCAGCGCGCTCGACGAGCAGCTCACCGAAGGCCGCCAGGCCGAGTGGAACGGCAGTTCGCACCGTGGCGGCCAGAAACGGCGCGAGGATGAGGATCTCGTTCATGCGCGCACCGGCGGCGTAACGACACCATCAGAGGGCATGCGGCGCACGCGGATCGCCTGCACCGCGACGACGGCGAGAATCAGCGCCGCCTCGATCACCGACACGAGTGTCGAGGGCACGCTGGCATCGCGCTGCATTGCGCTCGCTCCCGCTTCCAGCGCACCGAAGAGCACCGCCGTGGCCAGCACGCGCCACGGGTCGAGCCGCGCGAGCAGCGCGACCGCGATGGCGGTGTAGCCATAGCCCGGCGAGATGTTCTCATACAACGCGTACGTGATGCCCAGTACCTCGACACCTCCCGCGAGCCCGGCGAGCGCGCCGCTCAGCATGAACACGCGAGTCGTCGTGGCGCGCACGTCGATGCCACCGGCACTGGCCGCCGCATCCGCGCTCTCGCCGGACGCGATCAGGCGAAAGCCGGCCGCGGTGTGCCGCAGCATCCAACCCGCAACCCCAACGAGTGCCAGCGCGATCAGGAGACCCACATGCAACCGTCCGGCGCCGGGGATGCGCGGCAGGCGCAGTGCGTCGGCGAGCGTCTCGCTCTGCGGGTAGATGCGCGTGTGCTCCTGGAGTGGGCCCCGCACGAGAAAGGATACGACGTGCAGCGCCACGAAATTGAGCATGATCGTGCTGATCACCTCGAGCACGCCGTAGCGAGCCCGAAGCAGGGCTGCCATCCCCGCCCAGACGGCCCCGCCTGCGGCCGCCGCACCGAGCGCCATCGGGAGGGTCAACCAGGAAGACGCCTCGCGCAGCGGCACAGCGAGCGCGACGCTCGCCGCCGCTGCGGCACCCACGAGCAACTGACCTTCGGCGCCGATGTTCAGCACGCCGGCGCGGAAGGCCAGGGCGACGGCGCCCCCCGTGAGCACGAGCGGCACCGCGCGCACCAGCGTCGCCGACGAGATGGCGTACCACGAGCCGAACGAGCCCGTCCAGAGCGCGGTGAGCCCCGCGCCGACCGGATAGCCACCCGCCAGCAGGAGCAACGCCGTCGCGCCGAGGATGGCCGCGATGACGACACCCGCGAGTGCGAGCTCACGTAGCAGGTGTCGCATCGTGTTGGACGACGGCACGCGTTGCCCGTCAGCCCTCGACATGCGCGTCCACGCCGAGCATCAACCGGCCGACGATCTCCCGGTCCAGCGGCGCCGCTCGTACCACACCACCATAGACCACGAGCACGCGATCGGCGAGCTGCAACACTTCGTCGATGTCGCTCGAGTAGAGGATGACCGCCGCCCCTTCGTCGCGCGCAGCACGCAGCCGCGCATGGACATCGCGCGTGGCTCGAACATCGAGACCGCGCGTGGGATTCTCCACCACGATCGCCCGCTCACCGGCGATGCCGTCGGCGGTCAGCTCGCGGGCGAGCACCAGCTTCTGCTGATTGCCGCCGGACAGAGTGCGCATCGGAGCTCGGGCACTCGTGCCGCGGACGTCGAACGCGCGCATGAGCGACTCGGTGCGAGCTTCGACGCCACGCCAGTCCATCACGCCACGCCGCGCCCCCGCGCCACGCAGCGCGACGTTCTCGACGAGCGGCCGTTCGACCAGTACCGCGTCTCGATGTCGATCCTCCGGCACGAATCCCACCGCAAGAGGACGGTGCAGCGTGCCCGCCGCCACCGGCAGTCGTCCGGCCAGGGCGCGGAGGAGCTCGCGCTGGCCGCCGCCTTCGACCCCAGCGACACCGACGATCTCACCGGCGGTGACAACGAGCGACGCCTCACGCACGCGGACCACACCATGCGCATCGGCGACGGTGATTCGTTCGGCGCGAAACACGGCAGCCCGTGGAGTAGTCGCTTCACGTGCCACCACAGACGCCGACCGTTGATGCCCCATCACCTCGCGGTCTGCCGTGCCGAGCATCGCCTCGGTCAACGACTCGATGCTGGTCTCCGCGCGCGCAGCGGCGAGCACCGTACGCCCCCGGCGCAGCACCGTGACGTCGTCGGCCACACGCATCGCCTCGGGCAGCTTGTGGGTGATGAGCACCACGGCATTCCCCTGATCAGCGAAGGCGCGCAGCCACCGGAGCAGCTCCGCGCTCTCGGACGGTGGCAGCACCGCAGTCGGCTCGTCGAGCACGAGGAGGCGCGCGTCGCGTACGAGCGCCTTGGCGATCTCGACGCGCTGCTGCGCGGCAACCGACAACGACTCCACGCGAGCATCGGCGTCGAGCGCGAACCCGGTCTGCGCCGAAAGCGCGCGTAACCTCGAAGCGACGCGCGCCAGATCCAACATGCCGTGACCGCCGAGCGCGACGTTCTCCGCGACCGTCATCACCGGCACCAGGGTGAAATGCTGATGCACCATGCCGATGCCTCGTGCGATCGCATCCGCCGGGCCGGCGAGTCGCGCCGTGGTGCCGTGGACACCGATCGTACCGGCATCGGGATGCACAAGCCCGTAGGCGATGCGCATCAACGTCGACTTCCCCGCCCCATTCTCACCGAGCAACGCGTGCACGGTGCCGACGCGCACCTGGAGCGACGTGGCAGCGAGTGCCTGCGTCGAGCCGAATCGCTTATCGATGCCCTGCAGTGCGAGCGCGATCGACGGGTCGCGCGGCGGGGAGGGCTCGATCATCGCGCGAGGTCAGAGTCCTGTCGGTGCCGAGAGGAAGCTCCACGGGATGCCGAAGACGCGCTCGATCTCCTGACCCAGCGCGCGCACACCGAATGTTTCCGTGGCGTAGTGTCCCACGTAGAGCACGGCGACCCCGAGCTCGGCGGCTTCCACGGCGGTATGGTGTGGTCCCTCGCCGACGATTAGCGTGTCGATCGCCAAGGCGGCGGCTTCGCGAAGCGTATCGCTCGACGCACCGGCGCCAGTACAGAGCGCCCAACGTCGTGTACGGCGATGCGGCGTCACGCCAATGCTGACAAGCCGACCGCCCTCGCGTTGCGCCAACGCATCGCACCGCTCTTCCAGTGTCGCCGTCGCGACGTCGGTCTCGCCCATGACGCCGATCTCGGTTGACTGGAAGCGCGCGAATCCCGCACTCGGTGTCAGCGCCAGCTCGTGCGCCATCAACGTATTGTTGCCGACGCTCGGGTGCAGGTCGAGCGGCAGGTGGGACGCGTAGACGGCGACATCGTGTGCGAGCAAGCGACGCACTCGCTCGAACACGCGACCGCGTAGCGGCTGGGCGCCGCCCCAGAACAGGCCGTGATGGACGACGAGGAGGTTCGCGCCGGCGGCGATGGCGCCGTCGATCGTTTGCAGCGATGCGTCGACAGCGACGGCGCATCGCGTGACGGGACCGTCGTGCTCCACCTGAATCCCATTCATGGCGCCTGGATAATCGGGCACCTCGCTCGTGCGCAGCAGGGTGTCGAGATGCCGAGCGATGTCGTCGAGCGACGCGGGTGACGCGGGTGTCGCGCTGTGCATGCGCTAGCGTTGCGGCCCGAGTGGATCGAAGCGGCGTGCGGCGAGTTCGGCGCGGATCGAATCGACGGCGCGCATCGTCGCGGCAGGGATGCGCGGGCGAAACGAGGGATTGATCACGAGCGTGACGACATCGCTCTCGGTGCCGAGTTTGAGCACGCGTGGCTTGAACGTGCCCGCGCGCACCTCGCGCGCGACGGTGAGAAACGCGTGTGGGAGATCGATCACGACGCTTGCGATCGTGATCTCTGGGGCGACCCCGTTCTGATCGGAGTTCGAGCCGATGACGAGCGCCTTCTTCGTCTCGCGTGCGGCGCGAAAGACGCCGAGCCCCGCAGCGTCGGCGTTCTGAAAGATGACGTCGGCGTTCCGACCGATCTGCGCGAGTGCCTGCTCTCGGCCGGCGCTCACGTCGTCCCAGTTGCCGATGTAGGAGGTCAAGACGGTGATCTTGGGGTTCACCGCCTTCGCACCTCGGCTGAATGCGGTGAAGCTCTCCTTCACTGGAGGGAGCTCGGTGCCTCCGATCACACCGATGACGTTGGATGTCGTCATCGCACCGGCGAGCATTCCCGCGAGGTAGGACGCATCGGCGAAACCGAATTCGATGCCCGCTACGTTCGCCGCGACGCTGGAGCCGGAGGTCACCACGTAGATCGTCCGTGGATGGTCGGGGCCTACGCGCTTCGCCGCGTCCTGGAACTCGAAACCATGGCCGAAGACCAATTGGTATCCCTGGGAGCCGTACTGGCGGAACTGCTCCTCGAATTCGGCCGGGGTCTTCGTCTGGATGTGGCTGATCGAGGCGCCCAAGCTATCCCGGATGCGCAGCAGACCTTGGTAAGCACCGCCGTTCCACGACTGGTCACTGATAGGCCCCGGAGTCAGCAGCGCGACTCGGAACGCCGTCGCGGCACTGTCGCGCCGCAAACCGGATGAATCCGTTCGCCGACTAGCGCTGTCACCGCATCCGGCGAACAGGGTGAGCGCGCTAGCCATGCTCCACGCAGCGAGACGGATTCGGCCGATGTGGACAACTGTGGAAAAACTATGTTTGCGCCGAGGTTCCAGCTCGCTAAGTGGCATTCCTGCTTACAATTAAGCTTGTGTGGACAAACCCACTCTCGCCGATGAAAACATCTGGCGGCGTTCAGTCGAAGTCGCTTCGGACAGGCCCGATGATCATGTCGAGCACGCGCTCCAGGTCGTCAGCGCTGTAGAACGTGATTCGCACGACTCCGCGATCGTTCCCGAGAGGCTGGATGTGAACATCCGTTTGGAGATGTTTGCGGAGCTGCTCCTCGATGCGCTTGGTTGCGGGATCGATGATGACCGAAGGCGCGGGCACGGGTGCGCGCTCAGGCTCCGCGCGTGGAGGCGCCGCTTGCTCTGCCGTCAGCGCCCTGGCGCGCGCCTCGACTTCGCGAACGGAGAGTTGGCGGGCAACGATCTCGTTGGCGACCTCCAGCTGTTGGCGCTCATCCTTGATCGGTAGCAGGGCGCGCGCGTGTCCAGCGGAGATATGCCCACGCTCAAGTAGTTGCAGCACAGGGTGTTGCAACGTCAGAACGCGGAGCAAATTTGTGATAGTAGTGCGATCCTTCCCCACTGCATCGGCGACCTGCTGCTGCGTCAAGCCGAACTCGTCGATGAGGCGTTGGTAACCCTCGGCCTCTTCTAACGGGTTCAGGTCGGCGCGCTGGAGGTTCTCGACCAGGGCGAGCGTGAGCATCGCTCGGTCGTCGAAGTCTCGGACTACGGCAGGGATATCAGTCCACCCGATTCTGCCGACGGCGCGCAATCGCCGCTCGCCGGCCACGAGCTCCCATTTGCCTTCTCCACGGCTGCGAACGATGATCGGTTGAAGCAGCCCGCTCGCTCTGATCGAGGCCTCGAGTTCGGCGAGCTCGGGCTCGGTAAATGTACGTCGAGGTTGAAAGCTGTTCGGGGAGATGTCGACGACGCGAATCTGCCTGAGGTCGGATCCCTCTGCTGCGGCCTGAGCCGATTGGGACTCAGCCTCCCGCTGCTTTGCGGTGGAGATGAGCGCCTCGAGTCCTCGGCCCAGTCGGCGCGGCACGTCGGCGCTCATGCGGATGCCTCGTGGGCAGAGCTGTCCACCACCGAAGTGAGCTCGTGGTGAATCCGCTGGTCAACTCGGCTTTCGCGGGCGAGGAGCTCGTGGGCAACTGCGATGTACGCCTGTGCACCGATGCTCTGCACATCGTACAAGACGATTGGCTTCCCGAAGCTGGGTGCCTCGGCGAGGCGCACATTGCGCGGGACGACAGTCTCGAAGACCTGTCCACCAAAGTACTCGCGCGCGTCGGTAGCGACCTGGCGGGACAGATTGAGCCGAGCGTCGTACATGGTGAGCAACACGCCGGCGATCGTGAGCGACGGGTTCACGCTGTGCTGAATGAGGTGCACGGTGTTGAGGAGCTGGCTCAGCCCCTCGAGTGCGTAGTACTCGCACTGCAATGGGATGATCAACGCGTCCGCAGCGGCCAACATGTTCAGCGTGATCAAGCCCAGGGAGGGTGGACAGTCGATGAGAATGAATTCGTATTCGTCTCGAATCGCGTCCACCGCGTTTCGCATCCGCCGCTCTCTATCCGAAGCGTCAACGAGCTCCACCTCGGCGCCGGCCAGGTCCGGTGTGGCTGGAAGTACATCCAGGTGCTTGAACTGGACGCCGCGCAGTCGAGTGCCAGCGATATCGGCGGCACCGAGCAGGACGTCGTACGTCGTTCGCTCGAAGGATGCGCGCTCGATTCCGGTGCCGCTGGTGGCGTTCCCCTGCGGGTCGCCGTCGATGAGGAGTACCCGCCGCTCGGCGACAGCGAGACTCGCAGCGAGGTTTACGGCGGTGGTGGTCTTACCAACGCCACCTTTCTGATTGGCGATCGCGATGACTCGGGCCACTAGGCTCCCCTACGTTCGGCGTCGCTGATGGGCTCTGGCTGGGCGGCGTCGCCCCGCTCGAGTGAAAAGAATTCTGCATGCTGGAGCAGCCAGCGCTCGAACTGCTCTCGCTTCCAGCTTTCGGGCAAATAGGCGCGAAAGATCGGGATGGCAGCTCTGAGTGCGGGACCGCGGAGCAGCCAGGTATAGTAGTGGCGCGTCTGATGTCGATAGGGACCGTAGACACGCCCTCCGAGTCGATCGGCTAGGTGACGCAGGGGAAAGGGATCGCGAACGTGTAACTTGACCTGCAGGTATGGCTGGCGCCGATCGGCTGTGAACGATCCTTCGCCGACGACCAGTCCCATAATGTAGCCGATATCGAACTCGCGCACGCGCCCAAGTTAGCTGTATGTTCCGCACTGGAACAGAGGCACGTGGCACAATCCGGAGGGCTATATCGGGCGCGAAGGTAATGAGCCACGTGGCACACATGCGAAGAGCCCGCTCATGCGGGCTCTTCATCGTCCGATCCAAACTGGACGGGATTAGCCGAGACCAAAGCGCGGCTCACTCACGGGGCACGAAGAGCCATCTCGCCGTGACGAACACGTTCACCGTTTGCTGGCCTGGATTGATGGGCGTCTGCTCCGCCATGGCGACCTTGCCCCTGGCGGCGACATCGAACATCGGGCGCGGAGGTACTGTCGGCCCTTGCGTAGACAGCTCCACTAGCGAACCCAGCCTTCCACCTGCCGCCTGCGCCATCGCCTCCGCATCCGCGCGTGCGCTGGCGACAGCGAGCGCGATGGCCTGTCGCCTCGGTTCATCGATGGCGGAGGCATAGAACGAGAGCGAATTGATGAGATTCGCGCCCGCTGCCAGCGCCGCATCGATGATGGGCCCGGCCTGATCCACGCGCTTCGACTCCGCCCGAACGGAATTCGTGACGACATAACCCGTAACCTGAGGCGACCCGCCCTCCCGGTCGTAGCGCATCTCGGGGTAGGCGGAATACCCCTCAGTCGATAGTTGATCCTTGGGGAGGTCGAGGCGCGCCAGTGCGTCGAGCACCGCCTTCGTCCGTCGCGCGTTCTCCGCGGCCGCCGCAGCCGCCGTCGCCGCACGCGTCTGCACATTCACCAACACGGAGACCCGATCGGGGCTCACCTTGGCTTCGCCCTGCCCGGATGCCACCAGAGACGCAGGAAGTCCCGCCACCTGCGGTGTGGGCGACTGCGCGCTCACCGCGCTGGCGCCGGTCAGCGGCGCTCCGCCGATCAGCACGCACATGAGCAGAAGTCCCAAAGACGACGAACGACGCATGACCAACCTCGCGAGCAAGGGTTTGAGACTGAATAATTATCAATCCGTTACTATATTCGACTTCACCGAATCCGACTTCGCTGACACGACTCACGTCGAATGCAATCCGTCTCCGCATCTGGAGTCGATTGAGGCAGCGACACATCGCTTGGCCGGTCCAGGGAGACGTCCGTACCGGACTGCCTTGCACATCATTGTAATTCGCGCCGGCGCTGCGTAGTCCGCGCACGCCCCCGCCCCGGACGCGATGAAGGCGCAGCCGTCGTCAGGGCGACTCGGGCTTCGCCCACGCCGCAAGCAGCGAATCGCGCGACAAACGCCAAAACTTCGGTAGCACGCCATTGCTGTCGGACGCCGGACGGACGAGATACACCGCACGCGAGGGATAGCGCGCGAGCAGCACCGAATCGCGTGCATGGAGATCACGCGCATACACGACGTCATTGCCATCCGCGACGATGAACGGCAGATACACGGTGAAGCCCGCGCGGTCTTCTTCGATGCGCCGCACACACCGCGGCCCATAAGGCGCGCCGGGAAGAAAGCGCTCCGTCGAGTCGGCGGAGAATGGCGAACGAATCACACGCGACGAATCCGCCATCAGCGGAAGCATCACCGCCCGCGCGATAGTGTCACGTCCTCCTGTGCGCTCGAGTGAGTCGAGCCCGCGCTCCAAGGCGCATGCGTCGACGAAATGATAGAGCGTCTGTGCCTCGGCATGCGAGAGACCGCGTGCCCACATCCGTACCATGAGCTGCGCGCCCCAGCTCTCGCGCACGAACACGATCGCATCGCGCACTCCCGCGTTTCGCGCGGCGGCATCGACGTCCCACCGCATGGTCTTCAACCCGCCGTGATACTCGCGCGCGCGCAACGGACTCGAGATGCTCAGTGCAATGAGCACGCTGGCCACGGACGCCACCGTGATCACGCGATACGATGCGCCGTCGCCCCACCGCGCGCGCCACTCGGGGAACAATCGCGCCGTCCACAACGCGAGCACGGGGAGCAGACAGACGAAGAAGCGAGGGCCGAGGTAGAAGCCATCGTGCCAGTAAGCGAAGTAGAGTAGCACCAGCATCGCCGAGCCGGCGAGCAGCACACCGTCCAACCGCCGCAGTGCGGGCACCAACGCGAGTGCCACGATCGCGGCGACGAGCGACGGAATCGGTGTCTCGAACAGATAGGTCTGCAGCCGGAGAAAGTAGAGGCTCACCAACTCGAGTCCGCGGGCGGGCGTGTGGGCAACACCCCACGGCGCCGCGTGGAAGCCGAGCTCATGGCCCTTCCCCCACAACGCCTCGTAGCCGAACAACAGCGGAGCACCGGTGGTCTGCGCGTTGAACCACAGCATGAGGGCGATGGGAACCGCCACGCCGATCCCCGAGGCGAGCAGCGGCGCGAGCTCGTCCCGATCGCGCACGGCGCGCCACGCGAGCCACCCACCGATTGGCAACGCGAAGGCCGCAGCGTCGACCGGACGCACGGTCGCAGCGAAACCGAGCGCGAGACCACACGCGAGCGCATAGAGGGATCGCGTACGTTGCGACGAGATCGCGGACGCAGTGGCGCGCTCGAGCGCGAACAGTGCCGCACACACGCCAAGCAACGTGGGCACGTGATTCATCTGCGAGCCCGACATGAACACCATGTACGGTGCGAAGGCGAACAACAGTGACGCGAGTAGCGACACACCGGGCCGGTCGGACTCCACGCCGCGTGTGAACGCGGCGAAGCACCATGTCGCGAGCGCACCGCACACCGGCACTGCGAGCCACGTCGCGCCGAGGGCCACACCGATGGCGAGCACCGCGGGGCCACCCGGAGGGAACTGCGAGAATACCCGCCCGTTACGCTCCACGAGATGCAGGGCGCTGAACAGCTCCGGTACGGAGTCGAGTACACCGGCGATGCGGCCCTGCGCGAAGATGCGCGCCTGGAAAAGCTGCGCTACTTCGTCGACCAGCAACGGCCGGCTGTCGAACACCCACCGCGCCGAGAACGCATAGCACACGAACGACGCGATGGCCAGCAGCGCGTTCGTCAGTTGGGGGCGCTCCACCCATACGCGAACCGCGGAAGTCGTCGCACCGCTGGGCCACAGGCGCTCCGATCGGCGCGCAAGCATGTGGTAGAGCACGCCGACGCCGAGCGCGATCGCGCTGCCCGCGAGCCATCCTTCGAGATCACCGCCGTAGCGAGGCCATTCGCGCCCGCCGCGGATCCAGTTGGCGACGGGAAGGAACCCGAACACCAGGAGCAGCGCCGCCGCCGCGCGCGCCCAGAAGCGTCCAGTGCGCGCGGCCGGCGACGTCACCGCGCGTCGGCGGCGCGGGCGGGCGCCGAATCGGTGCGGCGCCGCTTCTCGATCTCGATCACAAGGTTCTGCAGATCGGTCGGACTCACCCCCGGAACGGATGCGGCGTGTGCCAGCGTGCGAGGGCGCAGCGCAGCCAGCTTCTGACGTGCCTCGAACGAGAGGGAGCGCATCTCGGCGTAGGGAAGCGACTCCTCGAGCGCGAACGTGCCCATGCGGCGCAGCTTCTCGGCTTGCGTGCGCTCCCGCTCGAAATATCCCGCGTACTTGAGCTCGAGCTCCGTGCTCACCACGGCATCACTGGGCAACTCGGTCGCAACACCGACAGCGCGAAACAGCTCGAGCAGCGATACGTCCTGCCGCCGCGCGACCTCGGCGATTCGCACACTGTGCGCGAGTGGCGCGCTGTGCGCGGCGGCCAGTACGCCGGCCGCCTGCTCGGGTCGAATGGATGTCGATTCAGCCAAGCGTCGCGCTTCGTCCTCCGCGGCAAGTCGGCGCTCGATCACGACGTGCTCACGTTCGTCATAGATGCCGAGCGCCAGGCCGAACGAGGCGAGCCGCCGCAGCGCATTGTCCTGCCGCACCGTGAGCCGAAACTCGGAACGGGATGTGAACAACCGGTACGGCTCGTCGACGCCACGGGTCACGAGATCGTCGATCAGCACACCGATGTAGGACGACTCGCGGCCAAGCACGAGCGGTTCATGTCCCAGGGCCCGCGCGGCGGCATTGGAGCCCGCGACGAGCCCCTGCCCCGCGGCTTCCTCGTAGCCCGTGGTGCCGTTGATCTGTCCCGCGAAGAACAGCCCCGGAATCGCACGTAGCTGCAGGGTCGCGTCGAGCTGCGTGGGTGGGTAGTAGTCGTACTCGATGGCGTAGCCAGCGCGCGTCATGGCCACTCGTTCGAGTCCGGCCACGGAGCGCAGCACCGCGAGCTGCACCGGCGCGGGCAGCGAGGTGGAGAGCCCGTTCACGTACAGCTCACTGGTATCGTGGCCCTCGGGCTCGAGGAAAAGTTGATGGCGGTCCGCATCCGGGAACTTGACGATCTTGTCCTCGACGGAGGGACAATATCGCGGACCGCGCGACGCGATCGCGCCGCCGTACATCGCCGACTCCCCGATGTGGGTCGAGATGAGCGACTTGCCTTCGGCGCCGAGGAAGGTGATCCAGCAGGGTAGCTGCGCAGGATGTCGTGTAACGCCGTCGGCCGAGCGGCGGGGTGTCGTCCAGAAGTGCGACCAGGAGTAGTCGAACTGCTCGATGTCGCTGTCCTGCCGCTCGAGGGCCTCCCAGCGCACCGAGCGACCGTCGATGCGTGGCGGCGTGCCGGTCTTGAACCGCGCGACTTCCAGCCCGGCTGCCTCGAGCTGTTCGGCGAGGTGAGTCGCCGAGGTCTCGCCGGCTCGTCCACCGGCGAGTGAAGTAGTCGTGCCGATGTGAATCCGGCCGCGCAGGAAGGTCCCCGTGGTGATCACCACCGCGCGCGCCGAGAAGCGTCGGCCCTCGAGGGTCTCGACCCCGGCGACAGCCGAACCGTCGAAGACGAGGCGTGCGACCGTGCCCTGGATGGTCCGCAGCCCCGCATGTGCTTCGACCAGTCCGCGCACGGCGCGGCGATAGAGTCCCCGGTCGCACTGCGCACGCGGTGCCCAGACGGCGGGCCCCTTGCTGCGATTCAGCATGCGGAATTGCAAGGCGGCCAAATCGGTGGCCCGGGCCATGATACCGCCGAGTGCGTCGACCTCACGGACGACGGTGCCCTTGGCGACGCCACCGATCGCCGGATTGCACGACATCTGCCCGATGGTCTCGAGCGCGCTCGTGATCAACCCCGTGCGCGCACCGCGCCGCGCCGAGGCAACGGCGGCCTCCGTGCCAGCGTGCCCCGCCCCGACGACGAGCACGTCGAAATCATCCTCGAAGCCCTGAATGCGCGCGGCCATGGGGTCAAAGATAGCGCTCCACGATGACTGAGCGTGCTCCATATGGTGGAAGCGCGCGGGCGCGGACGGTAACTTCGCGTCTCGTCACGATCATCCGCTCGCGGGGCACATCATGGCATTGCTCGTCACTCAGGGGGTTCCGACCCTCTTCTTCCGTCGCGAGTCGTACGAGCGCGCCGGCCTCACGCGGGCTGCGCTCGATGCACGGCTCGGGCTCACCGATGCGGAGTTCCGCGTCGATGGAAACCTCGTCGCGATCGGCCCGATCTACGACGTCGATGCACTGGGGACGTTGGTGGACGAGCTCGAGCAGACCGGCCTGGTCTATTACGATGATTACTTCGAGCTGAGTGGTAGCTGGCCGGAATGGTTGGCCGTGCTCGTGCGCGCCGCTGCGAGCGAGGGCGTCACGGCAGCTTCGTGAGCTCGTGCGATGGCGTGACGGGCGTCAGCGGTCCCTGGCGCAGCATGCCGTGCCACCCACACTCGTAGCACCAGCTCGTGCGGAAGCGTGGAAGGAGCCGATTCAAGACGCTCGACTGCACGCGGAGCGTCACCGCGTCGCAGTTCGGGCAATGATCTCCCTCAGGCAGGAGGAAGAAGAACACCACTGTCGCTGCGATGCCGCGGAGCACGAAGAAGCCCACGAAGATCAGCAGGAAGATCACAGTGTCCGACATACGGCTCCTCGGCACACGCCACTACGACGGACCTCGTCGGTCGTGCTCCAGCCACAGTGCGTAGGGCGTGCCAGGCCGCAATTCCACCGGCGCGCCCACGAGCGGTCAGAGTCGCTGCTCGACGATAGCCCAGAGCTCCACGAAGGCGACATCGTCTTCGAGCCGCTCGATGCAAACTTCCTCGCCTTCGGCGATCGCGCTACCGTCGATGGTGCGCGCTCGCACGGTGCGCTGAGCACCGGCTTCCGAGAATGTGATCGTACCCTCGCCATCCGACGGGATGGGCGTCGTCACGAGCGCGACGTGTCCCTGGAGCACATACCGTGGATCGTCGGGATCGTGCTCGGGCTGAAGGCGCGCCGTCGCGACAGCCAGCCGCGTGACCAGGGCAGCCCAGACCAGCCCGACGAGTGCGGCAATCCCGGCGCCGGCGGCCGGAGACACGGTACCGCGTCGCGTGAGCAGATACCCCGCGACACCGAACATCAGCAGGAAGCCGCTGATCGCGGGCTCCGAGCGTCGGAGCGGCACCGTGTCTGATGAAACACGCCGACGCCGTTCGGCGCCAAAAAACATGACGCGAACGGCCATCAGCAACCCTGCGATGAATGCGGCCAGGAACAGATACGTCATCAGCTCAACGACCGAGCGTGGAGCGGAAGAAGGAGACCGTCAGCGGCCAAGCCTTCTGTGCAGCTTCGAGGTTGGCGCCGCCCTGACCTTCCTGCTGCCGCAGGAACCCATGACCTGCCCCAGCGAAAGTATGGGGCTCGAAGCGCTTGCCAAGAGCCTTCATCGCCGAGTCCGCCGGAGGAACGGTCGCCCCCACGCGCGCGTCCGCACCACCGTAAAGCCCCAGCACGGGAATCTTCACGCTCGCCAGGGACGAGGTTGCGGGTGAGCCGCCGTAGTAGACGACGGCAGCTCCCTGCCCCGCCGGGCTCATCACCGCCGATTCGAACGACGCCGATCCGCCCCAGCAGAATCCGACGACACCATAGCGCTTCTCCGCTGCGGGCAGCGACACCCCGTATTGCCCGACTGCGGCGAGCTGACGCTGCACGTCTTCCGAGCGAAGCGACCTGACGGCCGCCGTCGCCGCTTGAGCCTCCACGGTATCCGTGCCGTGCACGACGGGAAGTTTGCCAGTGAGGAGGTCCGGTGCGATTGCGATGAACCCATCTGCGGCGAGCTGGTCGGCCACACCGCGTACCCAAGCCGAGAGCCCAAAGATCTCGTGCACCACGATTACCACCGGGGCCTTGCTGGACCGCTCGGGATAGACGACCCAGGCGCGTACGCTGTCGGAGGGACCGGTGCGAATCATCGCGTACTCCCCGTGCCGCGGCGACTTCGCCAAGCGATCGGCGACGGTAGTGGCGCTCGCGGGGATGGCGCCGACGTCGGCCGTCCGAGCGGTAGTCGCGCTGGTCCCCTTGGACCCACCAGCCGCAGACGTCGCTGACTCATGCCCGGCATGCGCATCGGCCTCGGCCGGCGGGCGAGAGCAGCCGATCGAGGCGACCGCGGCTGCACCGAGCAGGGTGAATGCAAGGAAACGGGGATGGTAGACGCGGCAAATCATGAGCTCAGGCTCCCAAGGATGAAGGCGCTTGTCCATGCGAGACGATACGCTATAGCGGCAGTATTAACGCGCAATAGGGACAGTATCACGAAAGTAGTGATGCTGCCGGCCAGTTAAAGCGATTTCTCGGTGAATTGTGCGTCGAGATAATGCATCACTCGCTCCTCGGCGTAGTAATGTGGTGCCCAGGGTGTCCGACCCGCCACAAAGCCAACATGGCCCCCGTGTCGGTGAAATTCCACGCACAGGTTCGGGTTCCCGCGCGCAACGCGCTCGACCTCATGCAGCACGGCCGACGGCAGAAAAGGATCATCGTATGCACTCAGCAGGAGCGTGGGGCGGCAGATCGACGTCAGGAACCCGAGTGAGCTGGAACGCTGGTAGTAGTCCGAGGCCCCCGCGAAGCCGTGTACCGGCGCAGTCACCGCATCATCGAACTCGAACAGCGTGCGCGCTCGCTCGAGCGCCATGGCGTCGAACAGGCCAGGGTCGCGCACCAGCTTGATACGGGCCTTCGCGCGAAGCGTGCGGAGGAAGTGTCGGGTGTATACGCGCGCGAACCCCCGTTCGATGTGGCGGGCACCGCGCTCGAGGTCGTAAGGCACGGAGACGGCGGCTGCCGCCCGCACCTCTCGAGGAAGTCGCTCTCCCTGCTCGCCCAACCACTTGAGCAGCACGTTTCCACCGAGAGAGAAACCAGCCAGGGCGAGCGGTTGCCCGGGATGTGCACCGATCAGGTGGCGCACCACGCGATCGAGGTCCGTCGTCTCCCCGGAGTGGTAGAGCCGCCGTGCACGCGTCATCTCGCCGTTGCAGGTGCGGAAGATCAGTGCGTCGGCCGACCAGCCGCGTCGCTGCGCGAGGGCCAGGATGCCCCGCAGGTAGTGCGATCGGATGGTGCCCTCCAGTCCGTGCAGCACCAGCAAACGCCCTTGGTGAGGCGCTCGCTCGCCGACCGGTTCGGTCCGATGGAGCTCGAGCTCGTCGCCATCGTCGGTGGGCCAGCGCTCCACGTGCGTCTCGAGCGGAGGGGGACGGCGTACGAGCTTTCCCCACAGGGTCCGCAGGTGCGCGCCCGGTACCCACCACGCGGGGGTGTAGGTATACTCGCTGGGGCGGCTCACGTGATGGGTAGGGAGTCGAAGCCCGGAACGGACGGCCGTTCTATTATATCGAGCCTGCGCGCATGGACGTTCAGATCTTCGGTGTGAAGAAGAGCGCAGACACCAGGAAGGCGCTTCGCTTCTTCGCCGAACGTCGGATCAAGACGCACTTCGTGGATCTCATGGAGCGGGCCGCCTCGCGTGGCGAGCTCACGCGGTTCGTGCAGAAGTTCGGTGTTGCTGCGCTCATCGACGAGCGCGCGCGGCGCTACGAGGAGCTTGGGCTACGCACGGCGCGCTACGGTGACGAGCGGTGGCTGGAGATCCTCGTCGGAGAGCCCCTGATCCTGAAGGTGCCGCTCGTTC
>DATFOL010000313.1:0-10316 GCA_035265545.1 Gemmatimonadaceae bacterium
GCCGCTGCACCGCCGCGCGCAGCGTCCTCCCGCGCCACTCCGAGAACCCGATCGCCTCGGCGCGCTCGATCAGCCCGAGCACGTCGTGCACGGCGTTCGCGCGGCGCTGGAGCGGGTCGGCGTCGAGCGGCACCGGCGGCGCCGGGATCGGCTGAACCGGTGTGGGACGCGCCGCGAGCCGTGCATGCTGGCGGGCGGCCTTCTCCATCTCTTCGCGGCTCGGCCGTCGGCTCGAGGCCGTGAAGCCGAGGTTCGCCAGGGCGCGACCGACGGCCGACGTCTCCGTGTTCTCGAGGCAGGCGACCTCGTTGATCTGCCCGTCCCCTTCGCGCTCCGACGCCCAGCCCGTCGCCGCCGGCTCGACGTCGGCCGGCCCGCGGTAGACGAGCGCCCGGAAGGTGATCTCCCGCTCGGTGCGCGAATGCAGCTCGGTCACGATCCGCCCCGCCGGATAGCGCTGGTAGAACAGCGTGATCCGGTCGGCCACGAGCGCATAGGCCGAGAGGTCGTGCTCGCCGACGCCTGTCTTCGCCATCATCCGTCCCTCCTGCCGAGGCCCGATCGATCCGCCGAGGGGCAAACAGTAAGCCGAAGAAACACCGAAAGCAACGGGGTCGAGCGGCTTGCGCGGCGCGTCGAGCGGGCGCACCGTTGTGCTCCTTTTCTCCGGAACCCTTCACCCCTTCGCGATGCCCACGCGCCGAATCTCCGCCGCTCGTCACGTGCTGGGCGACGTTCTCGTCCTGGTCGGTACCACCAAGGGAGCGTTCATCTTCACCGCCGACGCATCGCGCCTGCGGTGGAAGGTCGACGGTCCCCACTTCGCCGGCGAAGCCGTCTACTCCCTCGCCTTCGATCAGCGCGCGGGGCGGACGCGGCTCCTGGCGGGCGTGCACAGCAACCACTGGGGTGCGACGATCCGCACGAGCGACGACTTCGGCCGGAGTTGGAGCGAGCCCGAGCGGCAGGCCGTGCGCTTCCCCGAGTCGTCGGGGCTGTCGCTCGCGCGGGTGTGGCAGATCGTGCCGGGCCGATCCGACGAGCCAGACGTCGTCTGGTGCGGCGTGGAGCCGGCGGCGCTGTTCCGGTCGGATGACGCGGGAGTGAGCTGGGCCCCGGTCGAGGGGCTGCTCAACCACGAGCACCGGGCGCGGTGGATGCCGGGGGGTGGCGGGCTGTGTCTCCACACCATCGTGCTCGATCCGGGCAATCGCGACCGGATGGGAATCGCCATCTCGACGGCCGGCTTCTATAGAACGGACGACGGCGGGGCGACTTGGCGGGCGCGGAACGCGGGGGTGCGCGCCGTGTTCCTCCCGGATCAGCACCCCGAGTTCGGGCAGTGCGTGCACAAGGTGACGCACCATCGGGCGCGTCCCGAGCGCCTGTTCCTGCAGAACCACTGGGGACTGTACCGCAGCGACGACTGGGGCGACAGCTGGCACGACATCGCCAACGGCGTCCCCTCGGACTTCGGGTTTCCGATCCAGTCCCATCCGCACGACCCGGACACGGCGTACGCGATCCCGCTCCAGTCGGACGAGTTCCGCGTCGTTCCCGAGGCGAAGCTCCGGGTGTACCGCACGCGCGACGCGGGCGCGTCCTGGGCGCCCCTCACCCACGGGCTGCCGCAGTCGCGCGCCTTCGAGAGCGTGCTGCGCGACGGGCTCGCCGTCGACTCGCACGAGCCGGCCGGTGTGTACTTCGGCACGCGCAGCGGGAAGCTCTATGCCTCGTCGAACGAGGGGGAGCAGTGGAAGGCACTCGCGGAGTCGCTGCCGCCGATCTGCTGCGTCAAGACCGCGGTGGTGGGCGCGGCGTGATGCCGGCGCGCTGATCCCATGGCGATCTCCGTGGTTCTCCCTCGCGCGCTCCTGCCGTATGCGCGCGGCGCCGGTACGGTGCGCATCGACGCGTCGTGCGCCACCGTGCGCGATGCGCTCGCCGCGACGAGCGCGCAGTGGCCGGCGCTGATCGATCGAGTGCTCACCGAACAGGGCGCGCTGCGACGGCACGTGAACGTCTTCGTGGGCGACGAGAGCATCGCGTTCCTGCACGGGCTCGACACGCGCGTGGAGGACGGCGCGGTGATCAGCATCGTGCCGGCGGTCAGCGGCGGATAGCTCTTCGCGGTTGGTACGAGGGGCGAGCTGGCATCAAAGCACGGAGGGCTGGCGCGGCGCGGCTGGCATCAAGAACGGAGGGACTAAGCGGATGAGGGGGATTGGGCGGGTGCTAGGGCAACTGCAACAGCAACTGCTGCTTTGGGGGTTCGCCACGAGAGACTCTCGCGGCGCACCCCCAAAGTTCTTGTCTTGGTCCAGCATCCGCTGCATCCGCTGCATCCGATAAAACCCTCCGTTCTTGATGTCTGCGTGGGTGCATGCGAAGGCGCGATCGTACCTATCATTGATGCAATGACTGCGTCGATCCCGAACTTCCCGGCCCGATGATACGATCTGTTTCCTCCACCTTCGTGGTGCTGCTCGCGGCATCGTTCTTGGGCTGTGCGCCATCGTCGGGCACGGTCGCCACCACGCCCGCGCCGACCGTACGGGCGCCGGCGATGGGCACAGCGGCGAGCGGCGACACGATTCCGGCCAGTGTGCGGTGGTTTCGCGCGTCGGCCGAACGGCGCGCGATCTTTCTGCAGACCTATCGACTCGCGACCGTGGCGCTCGAGCGGCGCGCCGCAGGGCTCCCGTCGGGATCGTGGGCCGTGATCCTCGATGCCGACGAGACGGTGCTCGACAACTCGCCGTATCAGCAGGAGCTCGGGCGGCTCCGCGCGACGTTCGACGCCGCGACGTGGAACGCGTGGGTGATGCGCGGTGCCGCGGCCGCGTTGGCGGGCGCGCCGGAGTTCGTGCGGCGCGCGCACGAGCTGGGCGGTCGCGTCGTGATCGTCACCAACCGCGAGCAGGCGCAGTGCGACGCGACACGCGCCAATCTGCAGCGCGTCGGCATCGCGGCGGACGCGGTGCTCTGCAAGACCGATCCGTCGAACAGCTTCAAGGATGCGCGCTTCGAGGCCGTCGCCGCCGGTTCACCTCCGTCGCCACTGCCGCCCGTGCGCGTGGTGATGTGGGTGGGCGACAACGTCCAGGACTTCCCGCGTCTGCGGCAGGACCTCCGCTCGGCGAACAACAGCGCATTCGCCGAGTTCGGAGACCGCTTCATCGTGCTGCCGAACCCGATGTACGGGTCGTGGGAGCGGAACGCGCTGCCGTGAAGCTCTGGCTCGACGCCGACGCCACGCCGCGTGACGTCAAGGAGATCTGCCTCCGCGCGTCGGACCGTCTCGCGCTGGAGACGCTCCTCGTGGCGAATCAGCGTGTACTGATACCGCCTGGATACGCGTACGCCTCGGCGGTTCGCGTGGACGGTGGCCCCGACGTGGCCGACCGCTACATCGCGGAGCACGCCAGCCCGGGAGACGTGGCCGTGACGGCCGACATCCCGCTCGCGGCTCTCCTCGTGCCCAAGGGTGTCGTCGTGCTCGACCCGCGGGGCGAGGAGTACACGGCGGAGAGCATCGGCGAGCGGCTTTCGGTCCGGAACTTCATGGACGGGCTTCGCGGAGCCGGCGTCGAGACCGGCGGCCATGGTGCCTACGGGCCGCGCGAGAAGCAGGCCTTCGCGAACGCGCTGGACCGGGCGCTCACGCGGGCGCGGCGGGGGCGCTGACCCCTCGAGCGCTGCCCGACTACGTCATCCCACTCTTCCACTACGTCACCTAACGCATGGTTGGCGGTGGACGAAAAACGTACCCTCTCGGTGAAGATCCAACCGGTCCTGTCGACCGGCTCACCGGGAGCCCACCATGCGTACCCAACGACGAGTCCGCCCCACCCTTCGCGAGCGCTTGGCGTTCGCGGTCCAGACGCCCTGCGACTTCATTCTGAAAATCGCATGCGGGACGTACCCGACATTCCTCGCCGTCTTCAAGCTGCTGCCGCCCGCCTATCTCGCGTGGGCCTCGAGGACGAAGGCTCGGAAGGCGTACTATCGGGCACTCCGGCAGGTCCCGGCGTACGGAGAGTTCGTCCATACGCAGGGTGGCGCGAATGTCCCGGAGACGGATAAGGAGTCGTACATCAGGCCGTTCGCCACGGACGCCCGTTGCGTGGACGGTACGTTCTTCCACGCCCGGACGATGATCGACGAGTCCTCGGGTTCTACGGGCACCCCATACAACTGGGTGCGGAGCGACCGTGAGCGGCGCGAGAGCCACACCTTCGTGAGCTACTTCGCGACGTACTGCTACGGTCGCAAGCCCTGGGTCACCATCAACGCGTTCAGCATGGGCGCGTGGGCGACGGGCCTGAACATGGGGCTGTCACTCCAGAAGAACGGGCTCGTGAAGAACACCGGTCCCGACATCGCGAAGATCCTGCACACGCTTCGCTTCTTCGGCCCGAAGCACACGTATCTCATCTGCGGTTATCCGCCGTTCCTCAAGCATCTGATCGACGTCGGCCAGGCCGAGGGCTTCCCGTTCGAGCAGTACACCCTGCTCGGGCTCGCGGGTGGCGAGGGTATGTCCGAGGGGCTGCGCGACTACCTGCTGCGGCGGTTCAAGAGCGTCTACAGCGGCTACGGGGCCACGGATCTGGAGATCGGCATCGCCGGTGAGACGCCCGTCTCGGTCGCGATCCGACGGTTGGCTCGCGATCGCGAGGACGTGCGTCGCGCGCTGTTCGGCCGCGACTCGCGCCTCCCGATGCTCTTTCAGTACAACCCGATCATGCACCACGCCGAGGTGAACGAGCACGGCGAGGTCGTGTTCACGATCACGCGCCCCTCGGTGCTCTCGCCGCGCATCCGCTACAACGTGCACGACGTCGGCAGCGTGTGCACGAGCGACCAGATGGCGGCGCGGCTCGCGACGGTCGGCGTCGACATCGAGCTGCTGCGTCGGGAGAGCGGCGACGGCAACGTGCGGCTTCCCTTCCTGTGGATCTACGGCCGGCGCGACTACACGATCAGTGTCATGGGCGCGAACATCTACCCGGAAGACATCGAGCAATGTCTCTACCAGGACACCGCGCTCGCCGAGATCACGCACTCGTTCTGCCTGTCGGTCGCCGAAGGGGCGAACGGCGCCGTGCGTCCGCGGTTCCTGTTCGAGGTGGCCGAAGAGCCCGACGCCGATCTCCAGCGACGATTCGCTGAGTCGATCGTGCCGCGGCTGGTCGCCCTCAACGCGGACTTCCGCGAGGCGTGGCATGAGTATCCGGAGACGCTCGTCCCCGAGATCGAGCTGTATCGAGTGGGCGAAGGTCCGTTCGCCGCCGACGGAGGAAAGATCAAGCAGGTGCGCTTTCTTGCCGGCCGGGAAGCAAAGCTCGACGACACGCGCGAGTTCACCACCGTCTGACGATCCGAGGACACTCTCATGAAGACTCTACTTCGGTTCGCGCTGCGGAGACCGCGCCTGGTGATCGCCGTCTGGCTCGCTCTGCTGGCCGTTGCCGCTCCGTTCGCCCTGCGGCTCGCTGGCGTCCTTCGCGGTAGTACCGACATGGTGCCTGGCAGTGCGTCCGAACTCGTGGCGCGCGACATCGACCGGGCGTTCGGAGACGGGTCCGCCTTCGTGTTTCCGGCGGTGCTCACGTCGCCTACCCTTCATTCGGACGATCCCCGCTTCGCGGCCGCCGCCGTCGCGCTCGCGCGCGCCCTCGACTCGGCGGGGATGAACTCCGTGCGCCACTTCTGGAACACCGGCGACACCGCGATGCTCGGCCGGGACCATCGGTCGGCGCTGCTGCTGGTCACTCCCCCCGCGAAGAGCTTCTTCGACGCCGAGACGATGGTCGACAGCATCCGGCACGTGGTGCGCGGTGCGGGGCTCGGAGCTGCGTTCGAGGTGAAGGTCACCGGCATGGTCTCGATGTTCCACGATCTCGACACCAGCGCGTCGGAGGATCTGCTCCGCGCGGAGCGCATCGGCGTGCCGCTCACGATGCTGGTACTGCTCGCGGTGTTCGGTGCGCCGATCGCTGCGGCGCTCCCGCTGCTCATCGCGATGGGCGCGACGGTACTGACCCTCGCCGTGCTGTACGCGCTGTCGCATGCGATGCCGGTCAGCGTGTTCGCGCAGAACGCCGTGACGATGATCGGGCTCGGCGTCGGCGTCGACTATGCGCTGTTCCTCATCAGCCGATGTCGGGAGGAGCTGAACGCGGGCAAGTCGTTTCACGATGCGGTGGAGATCGCCACCCTCCGCACGGTGCACGTCGTCGTGGTGTCGGGTTTGGCGGTGTGCACGGGTTTTCTTGCCCTGCTGCTCGTTCGCATCCCGTTCCTGCACACCCTCGCGGTCGGCGGTGTGACGGTGGTGGTCACGGCGATGCTCATGACGCTGATGGTGCTGCCGGCACTGCTGATGGTCGTCGGTAACCGGGTGAACTGGCCCCGTCGCTTCTCGCAGCGTTCGGCGGGGAGCGCTGGAATGTGGGGCCGCTGGGCACAGGCGACGATGCGCAGGCCGTGGCGGTATCTCGCTCCGTCGCTCGTCGTCCTCGCCGTGCTCATCGTCCCGACGATGCGGCTCAAGGCGTGGAACGTCGGCGCGCACGACTTGCCACCAGCCACGGAAGCACGCGAGGGCTACGATGTGCTCGCGCGCAACTTCGCGCCCGGTTGGATGGCGCCGATCGCGCTGCTCCTCGAGAGCCATGCCGGTGCGCTCGCGACGCCGGAGCGGCGGAATGCACTGATGGCCACGTACGGCGGATTGGCCGCGGATCCGCGAGTGCGGATCGCGCGAGTGATGCCCGCGCCAGACGGCCGCTCAGCCTTGCTGCTGCTCGTTCCGCGCGCGGCGCCCGAGTCCGACGAAGCGATGAGCTTCGTTCGCGAGCTGCGTACGACCACCTGGGCTGAGGCGCGGGGCGCCGACCTGAGCGTCCGGGTAGGCGGCTTCAACGCCGCGGTCATCGACTTCGACGAGGAGCTGTTCGGCAGCGTGAAGCGCGTCGTGCCTCTGGTGCTGGGCGTCACGTTCATCGTCCTGCTGATCGCGTTCCGGTCGATCGTCGTACCGCTCAAGGCGATCGTGATGAACCTGATCTCCGTGCTCGCGGCGTACGGCTTTCTCGTCTACGTGTTCCAGGACGGCGTTGGCGCGGGGCTCATCGGGTTGGTGCCGCCGGGCGGCCTCAACTCGTTCATCGTGCTGATGCTGTTCACGATCCTGTTCGGCCTGTCGATGGACTACGAGGTGTTCCTGCTCAGTCGAATCCAGGAGGAATATCGGAAGTCGCGCGACAACGCGGCGTCGGTGGTGAACGGACTCTCCCAGACCGGCGGGCTGATCTCGAGCGCGGCGCTGATCATGGTCGTGCTCTTCGGCTCGTTCGGCTTTACTCGGCTCGTCGCGACGCGCGAGTTCGGGCTCGGCCTCGCGTTCGCCGTCGCGCTGGATGCGACGCTGATCCGGTTGGTGCTGGTTCCCATTCTCATGGGCTTGCTGGGCCGCGCGAACTGGTGGTGGCCACGCACGATCGCGCGGTGGCCCAGACCGCGCGAGGAGGTGAGCGAGTAGGACGGGTGGATCCCCCGCCCGCGCGTCAGCGCGGCGTTTCGCCCATCAGTCGCTCGATCTCGCCGACGTCGCGTGGCACGGTGCTGATGCGCTCCACGCCGCGCGACGTTACGACGTAGTCGTCCTCGATGCGCACGCCGATGCCGTGATAGCGCTCCACGGCGCTGCGGACCCGCGCGACGAAGGCGCGATTGCGCGGAGAGTCGGGGAGCAGGAGCAGCCGCTGTCGGTTCACGTACACGCCGGGCTCGATGGTGAACGCGTCACCGACGGCGAGTGCAGGGCCGCTGGGCGCAGATGCATACGCGGGATCGTGCACCTCCAGTCCGATGCCGTGCCCCAGGCCATGGGAGTAGAAGAGGGCGCTCTGCCGGCAGGCGGCCAGCGCCGTCGCGCACGAGGTGACCCATGGCGGATCGAAGCTCGCGTCCTCGGCCTCGATCAGCCGGAGCTTCACCAGACCTCTCGCGATCACCGCGCGTGCCGTGTCCCCCATCCCTCGCACGGCCATGCCGGGTTTCGCCAGACGCTCCGCCGCTGCCTGCGCGTCTCGCACGAGTTGATAGATCGCTCGCTGCTCCGGCGTGAACCGGCCGCTCGCCGGTACCGTGCGGGTGATGTCCGCCGTGTAGCCCTGCCATGCCGCACCGACGTCCATCAGCACGAGCGCACCCGCCGGCGCGACGTCATCTGACGCGCGATGGTGCACGATGGTCGCGTTGGCGCCGGCGCTCACGTTGGTTGCGAAGCCCGGCCGGTCGGCGCCACGCGAGCGGAAGCCGTGCTCGATGAGCGCCTGGATCTCATACTCGTGCATTCCCGGCCGGATGTGGGCGATCGCCTCGCCCAGCGCGGCCGACGTCACTTCGGCGGCGCGGCGGAGCAGCGCGAGCTCCGCCCCGCTCTTCCGCGCCCGCAGCGAATCCAGCTGGGCGTCGGCCGAACGGAGCTCGGGCGACGGCGTGCGGCGGCGCAGCGCGGCCGCGAACGCGGCGCCGCGCGTGAGCGAGTCCACGCTGCCGCCGTAGGGTCGCACGTCCCGGAGGGTGTGGATCGCGCCGCCCGCGGCGAGCAGGGAATCCACCGCAGCCGGCAGCGCCAAGAGCGGGCGGAGCGCGAGACCGGTGCGCGTCGCGAGCGTCGCGGAATCCTCGGGCGGACCGTCGGTGATCACGTCGCGTGCCGACCGTGACTCACGGAAGAGGATCGCCGTGGTCGCACGGCCGCGGCGCGTGAGGAGAAGCACGGCGTCCGGCTCGAGGAATCCGGTGAGGTAGCGAAACGTCGGGACCTGATAGAACGCCGGAAAGCCGATCGGCGCGCGTTCGCCGAACGCGATGACGGCGGCGCCATCGCCGAGTCGCGCGAGCAGCGAGTCGCGCCGCGCCGCGTACTCGGCGGCTGATATCGCCGCGGGAGCCGGCCCCTGCTGCGCGGCAGCTTGCACCGCGTGGAGCGAGAGGACCAGTGCGATCAGGACTCGGACGAGAGACATGGGCGGATAGAATCGTGAAGGGCGGACAGGAAGGGAGGTGTCGTGTTCGATCGAGCGACACGTGTGCAGCAGCGTGTACGTCACGTCTCTGCACTTCGCGCCGGTCGTGTTCGGACGTGTGTCCAGGCCCAGCCGAACAGCGTGATCGCCAGGAAGGGGTACGCGTAGAACGGCAGTGGCGCCGAGAGCGCCGTGAGCCGCGCCCCGCCGAACATTCGAGCCGCGGTGATGGCGAAGAGCACCGCCGCGATCGCGCCCGTGCCCCTGACGCAGGTGGGCAGGACCGGCGAAGCGCTCACCAACGCCAGCGCCGCCGCCCACAAGCCGGCACCTGCGGCGAAGATCGGAGCACTCGCCTTGAGGTCCATCGCGGAGCCGGAGACGATCAGCGTCTCCCCGGCCAGAAAAACGAGGAAGCCCGCGGCGAGCAACTCCCGGCCCTGACGAAGGTGATGCACCACCAGGAGCGCGCTCGCCACGACGAGCGCGCTGCCGTCGATGCCCCATGCGAGTCCCCGGAGCCCGGCCGACGGCGCGAAAGCACCCGCCATACCCAGCAGCGCGCCGATCACCAGCCCGGCCGTTGCTACCATGCGTAGCCGTTCATCACTCATGGCGTCCACGTCTCCCCGGATTGAAAGTCTCGCTCGGGCGTGGCGCCGCCGAGCGATCGCGGCGTGCCTTCGGCACACGTATGCGTCTACCATGACACCAATCCTCGATCCTCATCCCTCCTCGCGACGGCTGCGACAGCGCGTCGTCAGCAGCAGTCGTCCGCGCAGTGCGATTCGCCGCGTACTCCCGCGACGCCTTCCTTCGCGATGATCGGCACCATCGCGAGCGCGGCGACCGGATCCGCCCACCACCAGCCGAGCGTCGCGTTGAGCGTGACACCGGCGAGCGCGATGACGGACAGGTACGCGCACAGCGACGTCTGCATCGCGTCGGCCTCGAGCGCGCGGCTCGTCATCGCTCGCGCCACGCGCCCCTTCGCGCGAGCGAGAATGGGCATCACGACCGCCGACAGTGCAAGGAGGACGAGTCCGACCAGGCTGCGCTCCGGCAGCTCGTGATGGACGAGTGCATCGGCGCTGTCGAGCACGACGTACGCGGCGAGCGCGAGAAACGACCACCCGATGATGCGGAGCGTGGTGCGCTCGACTCGTGCACGCCGATGCGCATCGAGGTCGGCGCGCAGCCGCCACTGCGCGGCGCCGCTCGCCGTCACCTCGATGACGCTGTCGAGCCCGAACCCGAGCAGCGCGACGCTGC
>DATFOL010000314.1:0-2257 GCA_035265545.1 Gemmatimonadaceae bacterium
ACGGCGACAAGGCGGCGGTGTTCCTCGACAAGGACGGCAGCGTGACGGGTACGGCCGGCCGCTACGTCGCGGCGAACGTGCCGCTGCTTTTGACCGCGGGATGCGTGGCGCAGACGGAGTGGAACGCGTACGTGTGCGGCGGCGGGTACGGGCGCCTCGAGGTGCGCAGCGCGGTGTCCGGGGAGAACCCGGCTCCCGCGACGGTGACGCGCGACGACGGGGTCGCGCTGGCGCTCGCGGGTTCGGGGAACAGCCTTACCGCGCTCCAGCTCTCGGTGCCGCTCGCCCGCGGTTACACGCTCGCGCTGGCGGGCGCGCTCACCCAGCCGCGCATCGGTCTCTGGGGAGTGAAGGCCGGCGACTGGGTGCGCGTATCGCTCCCGTACGCCGGCACCGGTGTCGTGGTCTATCGCGACTATTGGAGCGGGAACAAGGTGACGGCGGCGGCCTCGCTCGCGGAGCTCGCGTCGTCGAGCGGCGACCGGTACTACTTCGCCGACGGGGTGCTGCACCTCAAGCTCGTGGTGCAGGCGAGCCGAGACTACACGACGGTGCACGTGGCGCCCGCGCCGTGACGCGGGTGGACGTCGATCGCATGCGCAGCTTCTGCAGAGAGCCGCGGTGCATCTCGCAACGTGGTCTCACGCGGAGGCGCGGAGGTTCGCGGAGGCGCGGAGAACTGCTCTCCGGGTCGTGATGCTCAGACTGGCGCAGGATTCCTCTCCATCCACGACACCAAAAGTCTTTGATGGTCCGGCGGAGAGATCGTCGCGCCACGCTCCGCGCCTCCGCGGGCCGCGGCGAGCGAATCAGATCCAGGCGCGACGCTCCGCGCCTCCGCGTGAAACTCTGGCGGTAGACGTCCGAGACGCGGAAGACCGACGGCGTCGACGCAGCTAGGCGGGCCCGCTGCGGCTCGGGTCGAGGATGTACGGAAGCCACACGCGGAAGCGGTTCGTCTCGTTCCACGCATTTCCGGCGGAGCTGTAGTCCGTGAAGACCAGTTCTCCCTTCGCGTCGTGCAGCCCCCGCTCGAATGGAGTGCTGAACGCCATCCACGCGGAGTCCGGCCGGCTCGGCACGGGCTCGAGCGCAACGTACCCGGTCGCATCCGTGCGCAGTGAGGCGACTTCGTCGACATCGCCGCCACCCAACCTGCTGTCTCGCGCAAGCACTACCGGCCCTCGCACCACGGCGACGTGCCGATCACCGGCGGCGGGCGCGCGCACGACGCGCGCGCGCAGATCGAGCTCGAGCCGCACCTCGTCACCCGCGCGCCACGTGCGTTCGATCCGAGCGTACGTGCCCGCCTGCACGTCGGCGACTGGCGTGCCGTTGACCGTCACCGTCGACCGCGAGCTCCACGCTGGGATGCGCAACCGCAGCGCGAACGTGCGCGCCCGATCGGGCACTGGTCGGATCGAGATGGTTCCCGAGACGGGATAGTCCGTCTCCTGGTTGATCGTGACGCGCCCACCGCCAGGGAGCGTGGCAACCGCGGTGGACGGACCATACAGGTTCACCACGACACCGTCCGCCGCCGTCATCACGGCCGTCTCGGGCAGCATCATCAACGCCCGTGGCCCGTTCGCCGTGCAGCAATTCAAGCCGCTGTCGCACTGGATCTCGCCCAGCGCCCGATGCCCGGCCAAGGGGCTGTACTTCGCGAACGACGATCCGTCCGCAAGCATCGAGGCGAGGAGCGCGTTGTACGCGCTCCGCTCGATGTCGTCGGCGATGCGCGGGTCGCCGGTCAGACGCAGCAGGTTCTGGCCGAGCTTCATCCACGTCATCGTGACGCACGTCTCCATCATGTGCCGAGCCTGCGCCGTCTGCTTTGCCGCGCCGCCGTACCAGCACTCCATGCTCGCGCCCGAGCCCGCGATGTTGATCTCGGTGTCGCGGATGTTCTCGTAGGTCTTCACGACGGCGGTCAGGTACTCCGGCTTTCCGGTGACCCGGTACAGCTCCAGCAGCCCGTCGTAGCACGACATCATCTCGTACGCCTTCTGTCCGTTCTCCCACGTGAACCACTTCGCGGGCGGCGGGAAGCGCTCGGCCACCGGCACGCCGGCGAGCGCCTTGCTGATCAGGCGCGGACCGTCGGCCGTCTCCCACTGCGCGACGACGTGCTCCGCGAACGCGAGGTAGCGCGCGTCGCCCGTACGGTTGTAGAGCAGCACCATCGGCTCGAGGATCGAGCTGCTGGCCATGCCGCGATAGGCGCCGTTCTTCACGATGCTCGCGTGGCCCGGCC
>DATFOL010000315.1:0-6137 GCA_035265545.1 Gemmatimonadaceae bacterium
CGATGGCGTGCCGGCGACAACCGGCTGACGACCTGGGAGTGGGTGCAGATCCCTCGACTCGCTACGCTCGCTCGGGATGACAGGGTCGCGAGCGGCGCGCCGTCATCCCGAGCGGAGCGCGCAGCGCGCAGTCGAGGGATCTGCACCTGTCATCCCGAGCGCAGTCGAGGGATCTGCACCTGGCTCATTTTGGCCGTTGGTTGGTTGGCAACCAACCAACCAACTCACCAACTCACGCTCTAAAATCCCGCCGGCCGCTCCGCCATCACGTTCGCTGATCGCTCAATGGCCATTCCGACTCGCCCCAAAGTCCCTTCGTCGAACAGCCGCCCGATCAGCGTCACGCCGTGCGGCACCCGCCGCGGTGGATCGAACTTCGGCAGCGGGTTCTTGGGATCCGGCGCCCAGTCGCTCCGCGCCTGACCCACGTTCACGAACCCCGTGCGCAGCGTGAGCGACGGATGCCCCGTGTTGTTCGAGATGATCAGCATCTCGTTGCGCAGTGAGGGCACGAGCAGCACGTCGACCTTCGACATCACGCCGGACATCATGTCGGCCACCTTTCGGCGCAGCCGGTCCGCCTGAACGAAGTCCACCGCCGAGAGGAACCGCGCCTCGCGAAACAGGTTCGGCCACGCATCGGGTACCTGCGCCTTGAGCTGATCCGCTCTCCCGCTCAACGTCAGCTCCTCGAACGCCGCCGCCGCCTCGGCGAACAGCACCACGTTCAGCGAGTCGTAAGGCCAGTTCGGCAGCTCGATCGGCGTCGGCACCATGCCGAGCTTGCCGACGAGATCGAGCGTCGCGCGATCGACGTCGGTCGCGGGTGCCTCGTTCATCCACGACCTCACGTAGCCGACTTTCAGCCCCTTCACTGGTGCGGTCGCGTCGAAGTCGAGCCGGCTCGCCACGCTCCCGACGTCACCCGCGTCGGGCCCCGAGATCGCGCGCAGCACGAACAGTGTGTCCTCCACGCCGCGCGTCATCGGACCGAGCTTGTCGAGCGACCAGCACAGCGTCATCGCGCCGGTGCGCGGCACTCTTCCAAAGGTGGGGCGGAGACCCGTGACCCCGCAGCGCATCGCGGGCGCGATGATGCTGCCCCCCGTCTCGCTGCCGATCGAGAAGCCGACGAACCCGGCCGCCGTCGCCGCGCCCGGGCCGGCACTCGATCCCGACGACCCTTCCTCGAGCAGCCACGGATTCATCGTCTGCCCACCGAACCAGATGTCGTTCAACGCGAGCGCGCCGAGTGACAGCTTCGCGATGAGCACCGCGCCTGCCTGGTTCAGCCGAGCGACCACCGCCGAATCGGTCGTGGGCACGCGATCGCGATACGGCTCGGCGCCCCACGTCGTCGCGATGCCGGCCGTGTCGAGCAGGTCCTTCACACCGTACGGAATGCCGTGCAGCGGACCGCGATACTTCCCCGCGGCGATCTCGCGGTCGGCGGCGCGCGCCTGTCGCAGCGCGAGATCCGGTGTGAGCGTGATGACCGAGCGCAGCTTCGGGTCGAGTCGCTTGATGCGGTCGAGGTAGATCCGCGTCAGCCGCTCGGACGTCAGCTTCCGCGTTTCGATCCACTTCGACAGCTGCGCAACGGACGTGAACGCGATGTCCGCGTCGTTCGACGGGAGCGGCACGTCGGCGCCGGTCGAGCGCACGAAATGGTCGGTCGTCGCCACAGCCGGTTCCTTCGACGCATCGGGCGTCCACCGCGTCGCGGGCGCGAGCGTGTCCTCGAGCGCCAGCTTCCGCGGACCGGTGCGCCGCTCGAGCAGCGCGGCGAGCGAGGTGCGCCAGCTTCGCGATGCCATCTCGCGCTGGGCCGGTGTCATCGTCACCTGCATCAGCTTCTCCGCCTCGGCGAAGGTCTGCGGGGTGACCTCGGGGCCGACGGGCGGTGCCGTATTGAAGGCGGGCGGAGCGCCTGGAGTCTCCGGCGTGCCGGTGGCGCCACCTGCGGCGGCGGGAGATTGCTTGCCGGTGTCCGTGCAGGCGGCGAGCGTGGCGGCGAGGCCGAGCGGGGCTTCGAGGAGGAAGTTGCGGCGGGTGGTCACGGGCGAGTCCGGAGAGGTTGGTGGACTCGCGATAGTATCACACTGTCATCCTCTCGGCGACGGGAGGCGCGAGCTCGTCCCTATCGAAGGAATGCCGCGCTCACTGCGGCAGCGTGCGGCGCAGGCGGTCCAAGCGTGCGCGCACCTCCGCCACCTTGGGCTGAAGCTCCGGGTCGGCTCGCTTCCAGAGCTCGATGAACGCGGCGTACTGCTCCGCTGCCCCTTTTGCGTCGCCCTTGGCCTCGTACAGCTCGCCGAGTCGCTTGTGAATCGGCCCGAGCATCCACGAATCGACGTTGATACGATTTCGATGCGCGGTTCCGAGGAAGCGCTCGAGGTTCGCGACCGCGGAATCCGGGTTGTTGGCCTGATCGTAGGCGCGGCCGAGCGCGAAGGAGAGACAGAAGGAGCACCCGATCGGCAGACCGTCGGTGTCGACGTCCATCCGCCGGAAGATGCGAATGGCGTCGTCAGTGCGCCGCTCGGCCAGGAGGATCTCCCCCTCCGTGTAGAGCCGCTGGCCGAGCCATCCCTGCCGATTCACCGAATCGCGCGACCACGAGTCGTACTGCGCGAGGATCGCACGCCCCCGATCCGGCGCACCGGCGATGGCGTAGATCTGCGCGACGTCCAGCACCGCGCCCCGTGGCAACTGGGGCGCGAGCGGTTGGGCCCCCGTGGCGGAGTCGAGCCTTGCAATGGCGCGTTGATCCCGATCACGCAGAAACGCGTCGTCGGTCGCCTGCCGCGTCGGAATCGAGAGCCAGTTGATGCGGGCACCGCGCTTGGCGCTGAGGGCACGAACCGCCAGTGCGATGCTGTCCGACTCGTCCAGTCTACCGCGCACCTGCGCGAGCTGACGCAAGAGGGCCATCATTGGTCGCGCGACGTCTGGATTGTCGCTCGTAATCCCCGCTCGTGCGCGTGCCTCGGCGGAATCCAGCTCACCACGCATGTACAGGATCGAAAACTCGTCTTGGGTAATCGAGATGGGGAACTTCCGTTCCTTCATCACGCGCAGGACCGAGTCCGCCGCACCGAACTTTCCCTGATTCATCAGGGCATCGGCGAGATTCCCGAACAGAATGCCGTTTTCCGGCTCGTTGACGAGCGCGCGCCGGATGAGCTGTTCCGCTCTGGCCATGTTGCGCGTGCGCATCGAGACGACCGCGAGCTGGTTGAGCGCATCGGTGTTGGAGGAGTCGGCGGCGACGGCGCGCTCGAACGCGGCGATCGCCTTCGGCCGGTCACGCGTCTGGAGGTACGCGCCTTCCACGTTGTAGCGCTCACTCTCGCGTAACCGATCCCGCAGCCGGTATGCGGTGGCGATGAGCGAGTCCTGCCGCGCCAGCTGTAGACCGGCGTTGCCGAGACTATAGGCGAGCTGGATATATGCCGCGGCGAAGCCGCTGTCCTTGGCGATCGCGTCGTCGAAGAGGGTAGCGGCGCGCACGAAATCCCCGTCCACGTCGTTCGCACGCAATCCCGCGGCGAACGAGCGCAGTGCGTCGAGCGACGTCGTCGTCACCTGCGCGAGCGGCGGTGCGTCCTTCACACTCTTGAGCGATTCGCCGATCCTGCCGCGTAGCTCGCGCGTGAGCCGATCGACCGCGGGGATGATGTCCGCCGTGCTCGATGCCGATTCGTTGTACACGGCGAGCTCGTCACCCGACTCGGCGTTGACCAGGCGAACCGTGATGATGAATCCGGTGCCGGCGGCTGCGACGCTCCCGCCCACCACTGCCTTGATCCCCTCGCGGACGGCGATCTCGCGTGCGAGGGCGAGATTCACTCGCGACGACGTCGGCCGCTGCATGCGCTGCAGCGCGGCGACGATGCCGCTCGTCGGCACCATCTGCACGGCGCGCGATTGGGCGAGGTTGGTGCGCACCGCCACCGAGACGACGTCGGCGAGCGCCGAGTCCTTGCTCGCGGCGTCGAACGCGGCGACGAGCACGCGGTCCTGGGCACTCAGCTTTCCGGCAGCGAGCAGCGAGCCGGAGGGCCCGATACCGAGCACGCGCAGCACGAGATAGCCGGCGACGAGGAGCGCGAACGCCGTGAGCGCCGCGACCCCACCGCGCGCCGTGCGCGCCCACGACACGTGCGGACTCGCCTTCACCGCGAGCTGCGCCATCGTGCCGTTCGCGCTCGGCCGCACGAGCGTGCCGTGCGGTGTCAGCGTCGGCGTGGCCTGCGCCACCCTGCGCGCGACGTATTGCGTATAGCCCGTGAACAGGATCACGGGGAAGCCGATGGCCATCACGACGAGCGCACCGCCGAACACCCACTCGGGCAGTCCCTGGGTGTCGACGAGCAGCCGCGCGACGATCGCGACGCCTATGAACGCGCCGGCGTAGAGCGCCATCGCGCGCAGGAAGAGGCTGCGCCCATGGAACGGCATCGCCGCTCCGGCACTCGACGTCGTGGCGGCGAGCTCCTCGAGCAGCTCGTCCGCGTTGGCGGGGCGCTTCTCGGGATCCTTGGCGAGACACCGTGCAACGAGCCGCGCGAGGGCCGGCGGACAGTCGGGACGCAGCTCCTCCACCGGACGCGGCGTCTCGCCCATGTGGGCGGCCATGAGCTTGTGCGGCGAGAGCCCATGGAAGGGTGGATGGCCCACGAGAAGCTCGTAGGCGACACACCCGAAGGCGTAGAGATCGGCGCGCGAGTCCGTCGACGGGTCGCCGGCTGCCTGCTCCGGCGCCATGTACGCGGGCGTCCCCACGGCGGTGCCGAGCTGCGTCAGGGTCGCGCCGACCGGTCGCTCTTGCGCCGCCGCGATCGCCTTCGCGATCCCGAAATCGGCGACGACGGCCGACCGTCCGGAGAGAAGGATGTTGTCGGGCTTGATGTCTCGGTGCACCACGCCACGCTCGTGCGCGTACGCGAGCGCCTTGGCGACGTCGCGCAGGATGTCGATCGCCGTGCCTGTGGCCATCGGTCCGGCCGCGATGCGCGTTCGGAGGCTCTCCCCCTCCACGAACGGCATCGTGTAGTAGGGAAGCCCGTCGAGATCGCCCGCCGCGATGACCGGGACGATGTTCGCCTGCTGGAGCGATGCGGAGAGCTTGATCTCGCGCTCGAACCGCTCGGTCGACATCGCGGCCGCGAGCTCTGGCGCGAGCACCTTGACCACGACCTGTCGGCCAAGCCGGCGCTCGCTGGCAACGAAGACCCGCGACATCCCACCGCCGCCGAGCTCTCGCTCTATGGTGTGCGTGCCGCTGAGCGAGTCCTGGACGCGCTGTCGGAGGTCCATGTCCCGGCGTCGGGGGAGGGGTGTGGCGGTGAGGGAGAGAACATGCCCGTTCGGCGAGGCGGACACCAGAGGCGATCGAGCCCGAATGCGCCCGCGCGGAGGTGTCGGCAAGAAGATCATAGACGCGCCGCGAGCGCTCGACGAGCGTGATCGATGCCCATCAGGGAGGCAACCGTGCCGGCCAACGAAGAGGAACGACCAGCATGACCATGATCGCCACGCGCTTCGGGCTCCCGCTCGCATTGCTCGCCGCCTGCGCAGGTGCCGCCGCGCAACCCGCGGGAGCGGCGCGCTCGGCGAGCCGTTCGGCGCTCGCGCCGGGCGACTTCGCCATCACCGGCGCGACCGTCGTGACCATGACCCGCGACTCCGTGCTCCGCGACGCGACGGTGCTCGTGCGCAACGGCCGGATCACGGCGGTGGGGCCGGCGTCGGCCGTAAAGATTCCTTCCGGCACACGTCGGATCGACGGCCGCGGCAAGTTCATCGTGCCCGGCCTCGCCGACATGCACGCGCACCTCTACGCCGACGAATGGGTCGCCGACTCCATCGCGCCCGCGGAGCTCGGTGTCATGCCCGCGCACGGGGTGACGGCCGCGCGCCTGATGATCGGCACCGCGGTGCACCGGCAGCTGCGGCGGCGCATCGAACGAGGTGAGCTCACCGGCCCACACATCTGGATCGCGAGCCCGCAGGTGAGCGGCGACTCGTCGGTGAACACCTATGTCGTGAGGGCACCTGCGGACGCGCAGCGCGCCGTGCGACTGGCCTCGGACTCCGGGTACGACTTCGTGAAGCTGACGACGAACCTGCCG
>DATFOL010000316.1:0-2051 GCA_035265545.1 Gemmatimonadaceae bacterium
GGCGATGGGGTGCTGGCCCGGCCCAGCGATGAGGTATGAGCCGCCCGCACCCGTGTCCGGACCGGCCTCGCCGAGATACTCGAGTGGCTCCTGCCAGAAGTCGAGGATCACTCCCGCCGAGGCGCCCGACGGATACTCGACGACGAGCGCCCCCGTTCGCGCGAGATCGGGCAGGCCGACGATGTACGTCATCGACACGTCGGCCGTCAGAATGCCGCGATGATCCTCGCTGCTCTCGTAGGCGACGACGTCGATGTCGCGCGCGCCGAACGCACGACGCGCGTCGTGCTGCCACTGCGCGAGCCCGACCAGCGGCAGGCTCCAGAGATACGCCTGACACGCACGCTGTACTGCCGATGCCTCGAGCAGTTGGCGCGCTTCGGTCTCGGCCACCGAGAGCATCGCGCGGTACTCGTCCCGCTCCGGTCTGGCTTCGGGAAGCAGCTGGTTGGGCAGGCGGGCGTCCATACCGCATCAACGTCGGCGTTCTGCTCAAGCGTCGACATTGGCCCTTGGTCCGGCGATCGGAACGTCGCGGCTACCCGCCGCGCGCGGACCTGACGGTGCGGCTCTACTTCGCGCGCTGCGAGTCCGTCGTCGCGGGCGGCGTCACATCGATGTCGCGCAGGCTGCGCCGCGCGACGGCGAGCAGGCTGGCCGCGTCCCGCGCGCCCTGCGCGATGTCCGCGAGTGCCTCGAGCGCCTCGTCCACGCGTGGCGGCGATGCCTGCAGTAGATGTCGCATTGCGGTGGCATTCGCCAGTATCACCCCGAGCGGTTGGCTCAGCTCATGGCTCAGCCACGAGCCGAAGCTGCTGGCCGATCCCGGCGTCGCCGCGCTGAACGGGGTGCGATCGTTTCGAAGAAAAAGTCCACGAAGCATCGCCGACCCATCCGCCGACTGCGACACGGTCGCCAGCTCGCGCATTCGAACGAGCGAGCCATCCGAGGCGATCATGTGGTAGTTGAGCTCGAAGTCGGCACCGTTCGCCACGTATCGTTGCCGCTGCCGCTGCACGCTCTCCTGCTCGTCGACCGGCAGATGCGTCGCCCAGAAGTCTTCCTCGTACCAGGCCGAGGCGGGGAAGCCGAGGAGACGGATCGCCATCGGGCCGACATAGGCGATCCGGTGCAGTGTGGCATCGGCGTACCAGGAGACCGCGACGGCGAAGGTGTTCGCCTGCTCCAGCGCGCTCGAAGCCGAGCTCGAGGGGGGGCCGCTCGGTGCGCCTTCAGTCGATCGCGATTCCGGATCGCGCGGGGCGTCATAGGTCATCGACACGAGGGAGCCTCGCTATTGGTCGCGGACGTGTCGCTCGCGCTATGGAAGCGGTTGCGTGCCCGCGTCAGGAGAAGCATAGCCGTCGGCGCACCCTCGCGCCGATAAGCACGCTGGGATCAGGCCACCGGCCCCGCGATCACGAACACGAATCGTTGCCTGACCGATCGGCCCACCGCCAGACCCTGCTCCTGCGCCGGCCGGAAGCGCCAACGCACGAGCACCTTGCGCACCGCGTCGGCGAAATCGCGATCCACGGTGTCTGGAATCGTGATGGTCTCCTTCGCGACCCGCCCGGTCGTATCCACGAAGAACTCCGCGTTGAAGTCCGCTTCGCGGCCGGCACGAAGCATCCGTGGCGGATAGATCGGCTTCGGATTCTCCGGGAGCGGCTCCGCATCGTAGTCGTACGCCGAGCTGCTCGTGATGCCGGGGAGGACATCCCCGACCGTGAGCGGTCCCGAGGCAGCGCCCACCGTGGCGAGATGTGGCGTGCTCTCGCCGTTGATCATTCCCGGAAAGATCGTGTCTACCAGCGCCGGCAGTGGCGTGTCGGCAATGGGAAGCATCGGCACCAGGAAGTCTGTCGGCACCTCGACCGACGGCGCCGCGGGCGGCACCGGGATCTTCGGAGGACTGGGACGCGTTGGTGGAGACGGGATGGGTGTGGTGGGAGCCATGATGAGCGCGTACTCGAGATGCTCCCCGGCCTCGATTGCCGGGGTGCGCAGCTTCGGTGGCTTCGACGAGCCTGCCGCGAGCGAGAACAGTC